>NZ_JBEYER010000147.1:0-12920 GCF_040634005.1 Micromonospora sp. NPDC007271 | reverse complement strand
CAATGCTAAAGCGTCCGGCGTCCCTCGTATTGTGGTGGGGTGGCTGAGCGATCTCTGACCTTGATGGCGGTGCACGCGCACCCCGACGACGAGGCGACCAGCACCGGCGGCATCCTCGCCCGGTACGCGGCGGAGGGGATCACGACAGTGCTCGTGACCTGCACGGACGGGCGGTGCGGCGACGGGCCCGGCGGGGTCGAGCCGGGCGACCCGGGGCACGACCCGCAGGCCGTGGTAGCGATGCGCCGGGCCGAGCTGGCGGTCAGCTGCGAGGCGTTGAAGGTCACCCACCTGGAGACGCTCGGCTATGCAGACTCCGGGATGATGGGTTGGGCGACCAACGGCATGCCGGGCGCGTTCTGGAACACGCCGGTGGCGGAGGCGGCCGACCGGCTGACCGAGTTGATCCGGCGCTATCGGCCCGACGTCGTCGTCACCTATGACGAAAACGGCTTCTACGGCCATCCGGACCACATCCAGGCGCACCGCATCACCATGGCCGCCGTCGAGCGGACGAACATCCCCGCGAAGGTGTACTGGACCACCGTGCCGCGTAGTGCGTTTCAGGAGTTCGGCCGCGTCATGAAGGAGATTGGCGTCGAGTTTCCCGAGCCGGACGGGCAGTCGGAGGCGATGCCGCAGCTTGGCCTGCCCGATGACGAGATCACCACCTGGGTAGACACGAGCGGCTACGGCACGCAGAAGTTCGAATCGTTGGCTGCGCACGCCAGCCAGGCCGAGAACATCTTCTTCCTGCAACTTGGCCAGGAACGGTTCACCGAGCTGATGGGCGTGGAGACCTTCGTCCGGGTCCGCGACACCACCGATGCGCCGACGCCCGAGGACGACCTGTTCGCCGGACTGCGCTGACCAAGCACGCATGGCCGTCAGGGCCGGCGCCTTGCACCGTGATCAGACTAGGAACTTCCACCACGGAGGCCCGCTCACGGGACATGTTGGTGAGCATCTCGCTGAACCGTTCATCGCGCTCTCGGCAGGCGGCGGATGAACACGAGCGGGTAGCCACCCGGGTCGACATCTTTCAGGTCGCTCGTGTTCCAGGGCATGTCGTACAGCCTCCTTTACAGCGCCACGATGTGCGCCCGCGCACGTTCGGCCAGCTTGCCTGGCACGCGAGTACGGCGTCTCGACCCAGGCGGTCCGCCGAGACGAGCGCGACGGGTTCATTCACCCCCACAACCCGCACTGCTGCACCACGTCGATCCATACCTGGGACTGAGCGACGCAGGCCTCGCAGCAGTGCGTCAATGGCTTCATCAGCGAGACGAAGCCGGTTGATCCGCTGCGTTCCTTCCTGACGGCGACGGTGGCTATCCTGCAGCGATGCTGACGCAGCGCCTGGCGATGATCTGGTGACGACGTACCGACGTCGCGGGCATTGGCGAACACGTTCGGGCGGCACCCGGCACTGGGTGGCCACCCACCACGTGACCCGCTCGTCTGCCAGGTCCTCCGCGTCGCTGCTGCGGAGCTATGCGAGATCATCTTCAACGGCGCCCAGCAGCGCAGTGGGGTGGATCAGCCCGAATGCCCGCTGCCCCATCTGCGGCGCGGCGGTCTACTTCTACGCCAATCAGCACGGCAGCCGCGTCTTCTTCGACGGCCTTGGACCGCCGTGGCCCAAGCACCCGTGCACTGACAACCCCACGCGGCAGGTGACAACGGTCGGTGGTCGCCAAGCGCCCAGCGTCCGTGACTTCAGTATCGAACAGCGCCCGAGCGACATGCGCGACCGCCGGTGGAAGACGCACGTGGTTGAGGACGTCACGATCGAGGGCGGCCAGTCCGGATCACTCTTGAGCCGCTGGGTGGGTGCGGGCGACTCTCTTGGACCGTGTCGAGGCCGTTGCCCCTGCGGGCGGGCGACCTCGTATTCGTGAGAGCACGGCAGATGTCGTATTTCGACGCCGACGCGTGCGAACCCGCGGTCGTCGAGGATGCCGGGCGCCCCCCAGCGATCGCTCGCAGACTGATCACCGAACGGGACAGGCAGCACGTCCTGGCGACGCTCGCCGCGCGAGTCGCCGCAGGCGAGATGACACTCGACGAGACAGCGGAGGTAACGGTCGCCGTCCAGGCCGCCCGGACTCGCGGCGAGCTCGCCGACGCACTCAAGATCAGTGTCACGGACCTGAAGGTCGCGCCGCCTCGCTCCGGTGACCTGTG
This sequence comes from Micromonospora sp. NPDC007271, assembly GCF_040634005.1. Taxonomy (NCBI): domain Bacteria; kingdom Bacillati; phylum Actinomycetota; class Actinomycetes; order Micromonosporales; family Micromonosporaceae; genus Micromonospora; species Micromonospora sp. NPDC007271. The sequence goes on along the minus strand of NZ_JBEYER010000147.1, from coordinate 10,733 downwards.
GCTGCTCGCGATCGCGTTCGTGCTTATGGTCGGGGCGACCAGCGCCGCCGAAGGCGGACGTTCCGTCCTGATGATGCTTCCCGGATTGCTGCTCATGGCGGCCGCGGTCTACGTCTCAACCCGGATATGGAGCGCGGGCCTCGGGTCCTCCTTGCCGTGTTGACAGCCCTGGTGGCGATCTGCCCCGCCGGCGCGCTCGGCGGTGCGATCCAGGTCGAGATCCTCCATCACTGACCGCGGTCCCACCAGCCGACCTCATCCGTCGGGGCTTCGCCACCACCATGACCGGGTTGGAGGCCCGCTGGTTCGGCGGCATCACCTACATCCACACCTGGGAAGGCTGGCTGTACCTCTAACGCTCCAATCACCCGACCTCGACCGCGCACTCTCGTGCCGATGAGCGGGCATCCGATCTTCCAGGGCAGGAGCGTCTACAAGCGCGGGGCCGGGCTGTGTCGCGTGTTGTCAATCTGCGGGTGCCGGCTCGGTGGGCCGCGGCGTGAAGCAGCGGATGATGTCGTCGGCTGCGGTGGGGGACAGCATCATTGCTTGGACTCGTGCGGACATTTCGGTGATCGGGTGGCCCCGGGATCCAATAGGTTGACAGTGAATGGATCAACCCGACCGACCAGATTCCCTGTCACCGAGGCCACGTCGGCCCGGGGCAGTGATGGGGGATCGCAGATGCGCGGGAGGCTGTACGACAGCCATGAGCTCTGCACCAGCACTTGCTGAGCCCCTTTACTTCACCGAACGTGGATCGGGGCCGCCCCTCTTGCTCGTGCATGGGTTGATGGTCACCGGCGAGATGTTCGCGCCGGTGATAGAGCACTTCGCCATCCGGCATCGCGTGATCGTTCCCGACCTGCGCGGCCACGGGCGGAGCCGGGGACTTCCGCCACCGTACGCGGCGGCGCAGCTCGCCTCTGACCTGTCGCGGCTGCTCGACCATCTGGGCATCGACTCCACCGCTGTGCTCGGCTACTCGCAGGGAGGTGCGATCGCTCAACAGTTGGTCCTCGACTTCCCCAACCGATGCGACCGTCTTGTGCTCGCTTGCTCCTTCGCGTTCAACATGGCGACCTGCCGCGAAAAGCTTGAGGGCCACCTCCTGCCGCTGGTGCTCCAGGTCCTCGGCATGCGGCTGTCGGCCAAGTTGGTCGTCTCACAGGCGGCGCCGCAGCTCGGCAAGGAACGCGCCGACTGGCTCGCCGCCATCATGGCGGACCAGGACCGCAAGTTGATGGTGTGCGCCTGGAAGCAGACGATGGCGTTCGACAGCAGGCGCCGGCTGGCGGAGATCGCATGTCCGACACTCATCATCGCCGCCTCGAACGATCAAGCCGTACCGATCCACCACGCCAAGATGCTCCACGACGGCATCGCTGGGTCCCAGCTGGTCATCATCGATGATGCTGACCATGCGCTGATCTGGACACACTCCGACGAGTTCGAGCGTGTGACCGACGGTTTCCTTGGGGCCTGATTGGGTAAGGTCCGGGCTCACGCTGGTGAGCCGGACGGCATCCTCAACTGCCGATGTCCGGATGAAACGTGGGCCAACTAGTTAGGCCACGCCGGTCAGACGGAGGCGAGGAACGCCCGCACCCGCTCCATGAGCAGCGCGGACGCCTCCGGGTCGTACGCCTCGAGCGAGGAGTCGGCGAAGAGGTGCTGGTCGCCGGGATAGACGAACAGCTCGGCGTTCGCCGTGGAGCCGGCGAGCTCGCGTGCGGCCGGCAGGTCCTCGTCGAAGAACTCGTCGCCCTCCTTGCCGTGGATCTGCACCGGCACGCCCTCGGGCCACGCCTCTCCGAATTCCGCGACCGGGAGGCAGGAGTCCATGAGGAGTGCCCCGCGGGCACCGGGCCGTGTCTGCGCGAGCCGCTGGGCGATCGTCACGCCGAAAGAGAATCCGGCGTAGACGAGCCCGGAGCCGAGTTCGTCGGCTGCGGCGATGCCGCGCTCCCGGATCGTGTCGAGCCCCAACTCCCGAGCGAATCCGAACCCCTCCTCGATGCTGCCGAACGTGCGGCCGTCGAACAGGTCCGGCGTGTGCACTGTGTGCCCGGCCTGTCGCAGGCTGTCGGCGAAGCTCCGGACCCCGTCGGTCAGGCCTTGGATGTGGTGGTAAAGCAGCACGTCGGTCACGGCGTTGAACTCCATGCAAACGATCGAAATTTCTGGAACTTTCCGCGATGCTAGTCTGTTATGCCATGGCCGACAACCCACCGGACTACGAGCTGGCCGATCGGATGGCGCTGACCAGACCGGAGCAGGTGAAGGCCATCGGCCACCCGCTCCGCACAACGATCCTGCAGCTCCTCCACGAGCGGGCCGCGACCGTGACCGAGTTAGCGGAGGCAGTCGAGCGCCCCAAGAGCACGGTCGCGCACCACGTGGACGTGCTTACACGAAACGGCCTGCTCCAGGTGGTGCGCACGCGGAAAGTGCGGGCGATCGAGGAGCGCTTCTACGGGCGCACCGCGCGCATCTTCTACGTGCCAGCGGAGCCATCACCCGCTGGCGAACAGATGCCGGGCGACTTCAACGACTTCGAGGTGGCTGCACGCGAGTCCGCGAAGGCGTTCGAGCAGGGAAAGCTCTGGGGCTTCATCCGGCATGCGCGCATCTCTGAGGATCAGGCCTCTCAGTTCTGGGACCGGATGGCGGAACTGGTTGATGAGTTCGACCGGATGCCGAGGTCCGGCGAAACCATGTACGGGTTCGCGATCGGCATCTATCCCACCGACCACCCGACACTGCCAGCAGCGGAGTGAACACCTGACGATCGACGGGCCGGAAGATCAAGTCGGGCCCACCCACCGTGTCCAGCTCGACGTCCTCGGCTGGCCGACGTCGAGTACGACCTCCCCGTGCCAGTAGCCGGTGATTATTCGGAGCGGAGTCCCGCATTCGGCAAGCCAAGGCATGCCTCGCGTTGCGGCTTGCACGGTCCTCAGAATGCGGCCGATCCTGTCTCATTGCCGTGGGCGGAGTGCCCGGATCTGCCGCTGATCGCGCGGTCATGCCGATGAGGGTCGTTAGTTAGTGCGGATCACTTCAACCGCAGTGGATCTGCCTCCACATGATGCGCAAGCCGACGGGACCTTGGGCCGGGTGCATGAAGGCGCCGGGGGCTATCCCGAGAGTGGTTAAACCTTCGGACTCGTAGAGTCGGATGGCGGTGATGTTGGTGTCGACGACGGCGTTGAACTGGATGCCGGCGTAGCCAGACCGGGTGGCCCACGTGACCAGGTCGCGCACCAACGCGCGCCCCACACCGCGCCCACGTGCGCTGGCGTCGACCATGATGCTGCCCGAGGCGACGTGTGACCCCTGGGCTGCTCGATTGGCGTACATGTTCGCGGTCCCCAAGACGGCTCCGTCGGCATCGCAGGCCACCGTGACGCGGCCAGGCGGCGGGGTCATCCAGGCCGCGCGTGTGGTCGCCTCATCCGGTGCCGCATCCATCGCGAAGGTCTCTCCCGCACGGGCCACCGCGGCGATGATCGGCCAGATACCGGGCCAGTCTTCATCGGCTGCCTCACGGACGATCGGCGCGGTTTCAGCCATGCGGGCCTCCGCTGATGTAGAGGACCTGGCCGGTGATGAAGTCCGCGTCCTCGGCGATGAAGAACTGGACGGCTCTGGCCACATCGTGGGCCGATCCCACACGTCCGCGTGGGATCTGTGCTGCCTGGACAGCCAGGTGCTCCTCTAGGCTGCGGCCCGCGCGTGCCGCGCTGATCTCGGTCATTGCTGTCTGGATGACACCTGGCCCCACGGCGTTGACGGTGATGCCGTGGGGGGCGAGGTCCAGAGCCGCCGCCCGGGTGAGTCCCTCCAGGCCTGCCTTGGCAGCGACGTAGTTGACACGTTCGGCGTCTCCGAGCGCGGAGATGCTCGAGATGTTGACGACACGGCCCCACCGCTGGGCGCTCATCAGCGGAGCGACGGCCTTGAGCATCAGGAAGCTGCCCCGCAGGTGCGTGGACTGCACGGAGTCCCAGTCCTCGATCGGCATGTCCAGGATGTGATTGTCCCGGGCGAAGCCGGCATTATTCACCAGGATGTCGACCGTCCCGAAGTAGTCGCGCACCTGGGCGACGGCACTGGCCACGGCGTCCACGTCGCTGATGTCGGCGGTCACGGGCACGGCGTTACCGCCAGCGGCTTTCACCTGCTCAGCGGTCCGGGCGGCGGCCCCGGCGTCGCGATCGACGACGGCTAGCTGATAGCCGGCCGCGGCAAGCTCTACCACGATGCCCGCGCCGATACCCGATCCGCCTCCGGTCACGAGAATTGTTCTGACACTCATGCGATGACGATGCATCAAACCTCATCGCAAGATCAAACGCGTTTCGCGGACGTCCGGATCTGCCGCGGACCGCGCGCACCTGGCTTCAGTAACCGGCGCAGCTCCGAGAGTGGGCCGGCCCAGTCCTCCAGGTTGCACTGTCGTGTTGGCGGTCGAAGGCGGGCCTCGCGCTCGCCGGATGTCGTCGGTTGCGTCAGCGTATGCTGCGCACGTAGCCGGTTTCGGCCAGGGCCTTGCCGTGGTCCACGTACGCCTCCGGCTCGAGCGGCGCCCACGTCGCCAGGCCGTCCACGTATCGGTTGAACATGCAGAAGGCTGCGGCGATGAGCACGGTGTCGTGGATCGCTTTGTCGTCGGCGCCCGCAGCCCGGGCATCTGCGATGTCCTCGACCGTGACGCTGCGTCCGTCCTCGCGTACCTTGTCGGCGATCGCCAGCAGCGTCTGCAACTTTGGTCCGACCAGCGCCCGGTCGCCGCTGGCGCGTACCTGGTCGACGATCTCGGCACGGTCACCCAGTAGATGACGGGCGACTGAACTATGGGTCTCGGTACAGAACGTGCACTCGTTGCGACTGGATACGTAGGCCGCGATGGTCTCGCGCTCGCCGGGGGTCAGCGACGACGGCCCGCGAAGTAGTGCCTCGGCGAGTGCGTTGAGCAGATCCCCCGTCTCGGGGTACTGCGTTATCGGGCCCACGATGCCAGGCAGGTTGGGCGGCAACTCAATGTGCGGCACGATAACCACGTCCGATCATGAGAGTCCGTGAGCTTGGATGCGAACCATCGTGGCCGCGGCGCGGATAGTTGTCCAGCTGAACATCGAGCCATATACGGTTGACCGCTCCATCGCACGGACCGGAGCCCGTCGATGACCGGCGGAGTTCGCGAGCATGCGAGCATGCCGATGACGGGGCATTCGCTGCTTCAGGATCAGTAGGCGGTCGGCGGCGCACCCGGCCGTGAGGACAGCTGTGCAGGGGGCCGTCATCACGGGCATGGACTGCGAGGCTTCCCCTCATCTGGCACCCCTGTGTGTCAAGGGGCTGCGGCGAGGGTTGTTCTTGGCTGGGGTGTGGCGGGTCCGGGAAGTGACTTTCCGAAGTGTCGATCTCGGGGTTCAGGTCGGCCGCGCTGGATTGCAGAGTCGCCCCCGCGTGTCCTCCCGGACCCGTCCTGACCAGTCTCGCGTCGGCCACCGTCTGCAGGTAGACGATGTCGGACAGGCGCCGTTTCAGTGCCCGTAGGGCCTCCATCGCGGTCTTGCCCGCAGCCAGTCTGCGCCGGTAGTAGCGGCGACCTTCGGTATCACGGTGCAGCTGCACGATGGCCATGATGTGCAGGGCCCGGTTGATGGGCCGGTTCCCGGCTCTGGAGAGCCGGTGCCGGTTCTTCTCGCCGGACGAGGCGTCGATCGGTGCGGTGTCGTTCCACGAGGCGAAGTGGGCGCGGCTGCTGAACCGGGCGATGTCTGCGATGTCGCCGAGCAGGCGAGCCGCGCCGGACGGTCCGATGCCGGCCAGGTCCATCAGCCGGCTTCCGGTGCTGACGACCAGGTCGGTGAGCTCCTGTTTCGCGGTTTTAATCTTCTTGTCGATGACGACGAGTTCGCCGATCAGCTCGGAGCCCAGCCGGCGGCGGGTCTTGCCGACCACGTCGCGCGGGCGCACGCTGCTCACAGCCCGTGCCGCGCACCTCCCAGGCCCGTGCCATCAGGGACCGAGCACGTACGAGCTGAGCATCCGGGTCGGTGGGCGAGCGCGCCGCCCAGCGGTCGGTCCAGGCGGCCTCGGTGTCGACCCGGCCGGTCGTACGGTCGACTCGGGACCCCAGCCCACCAGCGGTCGATTCGGCCAGCACGCGGATGTACCGGGCCCGGCGGTCGTAGTCACCCCGCGTGGCAGCCACAGGCTCCCGGGCCGGCCCGGTGTCGGAGCCGTACCGCGCCTGCATGCACGCCTCGCGCAGCACGGCGTCGTCCTGCGCCAGGTTGGTATCGATCTGGCGGGTGAGCAGCCGCCACACGGTCGAGATAACCATCGACGATGGTAAGCATCGGCTGGCGTCCGCCTGGACCCGGTTCCGCGCGCGCCTGTCACGCCAGGATGGCGACCACCCCGGCCTGCCGGCGCAAGTTCTGTCTCGCGGATTTTGTTCGGTCGGGGAGTCCTGGTCACCACGACGGATGCTCTCGCCGCCGCCTTCGGCGGCGACGACCTGGCCGGGCTCGTTGCGGTCGGCACCGTCATCATCGGCGATCCCGAGGTCGTCCGCCGTCTCGTGACGAGCGTGCATCCCGGGCAGTGGCCCACGCGCTGGCACATCACGATCCGCTGGGACAGGGCCGACAACTCGCCCGCCGGCGCGGCCGTGTGACAATCGGATTCATACGAATGGACATTGGCAACCGCCGACAACCAAGTCGGGGGATGCGCCTGGGCCGCGCCGTGGACCATTGAGCCGATACCTGCCGACAACCAGCGCGCTACTGTCGGCACAGAAGGAAATCCGCGGCGCGCGCTTCGGTGAGCAGCTTCTTGCGCTCCACCATTTCGACCGCATGCACCATCTCCATATATGCGGCTGGCCGGCAGTCGCGGCGGAGTCCGGCCCCTTCCCGCTTCGCCCTGATCCGCTTTGCCTAAACGCGGCTTTTGCTCCCATAGCTGAGGACTAGTCCCTTCAGAGGTAGGTCAACGTGGGGAGGCGGAATGCCACTCGGATACAAGGGGCGAGCGGGATGGATCCTGCTGGTGGCAGTGGTGCTGCTGGCGGGGCTGGCCGTGGTGGGATGGCGCTTCGTGCGAGATGGCGAGGTGACGGTGGGCGCGTCAGCCGCAGCCCCGAGTGGCGCTGCTGGTGAACCCAGCGCCAGCCCCCTTAGCAGTTCCCGCGCGGCCACGTTGTCCGAGCAACTGACCTCCGGGAAGGAGACTGACCTGCGGGCTGCGCTGGCGCTGCCATCCGGTCAGGCGCTGGATCCGGCGGCTGCCAAACAGTTGGCTTCGTTGGGCTCGATCAGCTTCGACCTCGGCACCTTCACATACCTCGACGGACAGACGGCAGAGGTCCAGGGCTCGGTGGCCACCCCGCCTGCCGAGATGAGCCCCAACTGGACTTTCACGCTGCTGTTCCTCGGAGGGGAGTGGAAGCTGGTGGACGGGAGGCCGAGCGCATGAAGCTCCGCAGTGCGCTGACCACGCTGCTGCTGGCCGCATCCACGCTGACCGTTCCGTCGACCGCTGCCCAGGCGGCAGGCTGCAGCAGCAGCTCCACCAGTGCGACCGCCAACCAGTCCGCCAGCCGGCGGCCTGTCATCTTCGTCCACGGCTGGATCTCCAACCGCGAGGGACTGGAGGGCGCCGGCAGAGCGCTGGAGGAACGGACCGGCAAACGCATCCAGCCCTTCTACTTCGACTACGGCAGCAACAGCACGACATGGGCGGCCGACAAGATGGTCGCGGGCTGCCTGGCCGACTACATCGCTGCCGTCTCTGATGCCTACAGCAGGAAGAGCGGCGGCGACCGCAAGGTCATTCTGGTTGGCCACTCGATGGGTGGCCTGGCGTCGCTCTACGCCGCCCAGGACGACAAGGCCAAGGACCGCATCGGCGGGCTGATAACCTTCGACACCCCCTATCTCGGCAGCCCCTTCGGCAACACCAAGCTCGCGAGCATGCTGCAGAGGCTGCAGCAGAGCATCGACAGCATTCTCATTCCACCGATGGGATCCGACGCCCAGATCTGCCTGGGGCAGCACAAGAACGGCGCCGGGCTGGCAGAAGGCTGCAACGCAAAGCTGCCTGGATACATGCCGGCCGCGGCCGGGGTGACCGCCATCGCAGGCGACATCACCGTCAAGCGCACATTCGGCCCCTTCCACCTGTACGACATCCCACTCAGCAGCGATGGCATCGTGCCCGTCGACAGCCAGCACGGCTACCTGCAGATCCAGAAGAAGACCGCGTGGCCGATGGGGCAGAAGATCCGCCTCAAGACTGACAGCTGCACCATCACCAACGACTCGATGATGCGAACGCTCAAGGCCGCCGGTCAAGGCGGCACGGGCGGGATCATCACCGCGCTGCTGAATGCCAACGCCGAGCTAAAGGTGGACGAGAACGCCCTGGACGGGCTACTGGAGGACCGGCTCACGCCGGCGCTGGCCCTCTATCTGGGCGTCGCCACCTTGACCGCCGACTGCAGCCACATCAAGGTCACCAAACACGGCCCCGCCTTGGATCACGCGGCTGACTCGCTCAAGGACTACCTCAATCAGCTGGAGCCGGGCACGACGGTCCGCGACCTGATGCCGGTCACGTCGGGCGGGAGGGTGGCCCCAGGCTGGAGCGTGGTGGATGGGACGGATGGGGGCGGGGTGGACTGCAGCTTCAACACCGCCAGCCCGGCGGCCAGGAGGGGCAACATCTACTACTGCAGCCCCAGCGCCGCGACGGCGGACGCCTGCTGGGTGGAGGCAGGGCGCAACTCCGTGCTATGCCTCAGCGACCCGATGAGCCGCAAGGTGATGCGGCTGGGGATGGAGGGCGCGGTCGGGTCGGCGCTGCCGACCGGCCCGGCCGAGTACAGCGGCACCCCGTCGCCCATTCGATTGGACCTCGACAACGGCGCACGCTGTCGGCTGAGGAACGGCGGCAGTTGGGGCATCCAGGAGAGCAACCCGAACCTCGTGGGCTTCTACAGCTGCGACAACGGCGAGGTGGTGTGGGCGAGCAGCCACAGCCGCACCGGCATCGACCAGTCCGGCAAGACTTGGACGGTCCGCACTGGCAGAGAGAGTGGCGGGCTTACGAGGCGCGAGGTCCACATAGCCTACTACGTGGCGACTGCTTAAACTGCAGCTGCCTCGCACTCCAGCTCACCGGGGTGGAATGGCAGGGGCACTTCGGAGGGCCCCGTCTGGTGTTCAACCGGCTATGAGAATCGTTCTGGTTGTTGTGACTGGAGCCCGTGACGTGGTCCACCTGATGTGAGAGCCCGATGCCCCGTGATGGGGCGGGAGGACGGATCACCGATGGGTACGACGGCATACGCCGGAGCAGATCATCCGCAAGCTGCGCGAGGGTGAGAAGCTCCTTGGCCAGGGCAGCAGCCTGGCCGAGGTGTGCAAGCAGTTGGAGGGTGGGGAGGCGACCTGGCATCGGTGGGTGGCCCAGTACGGCGGGGATGAAGGCCGATGACGCGAGACGCATCAAGGAGCTGGAGCGGGAGAGCGCCCGGCTGAAGAAGATTCCGCTTCTGCCGATGAGCGGATGCTGGCGCGATGATGACCTGGGTACTTGTGGTGCATGTTCGACGGTTTCACTGACAAGCGGATCGACGTCGGAGAGGTGGAACTCCGCGTGCGGTATGCGGGGCAAGGGCTTCCGGTTTTGCTCATCCACGGGCATCCGCGTACGGGATCGACGTGGCATCGTGTCGCACCGCAGCTGGTGGATCGCGGGTTCACCGTCGTCTGCCCTGACATGCGTGGTTACGGGCAGTCCGGCAAGGCAAAGATTCTCCCCGACCACTCGCAGCAGTCCAAGCGCGTGGTGGCAGCGGACATGGCCCGGCTGATGGATGCGCTGGGCCATGCAACGTTCGCCGCTGTCGGGCACGACCGCGGCTGTTACGTGGCGTTACGCCTGGCACTGGATCATCCCGACACGGTCAGCCAGCTGGTGGTCATCGACGGTGTGCCCATCAGTGAGGCCCTCGCTAGGTGCGATGCGAAGTTCGCCCATAACTGGTATCACTGGTTCTTCTTCGCGCAGCCGGACAAGCCTGAGCGAGCGATCACCGCCGATCCCGATGCGTGGTACAGCAGCAACGTACGGCCCGAGAGCATGGGAGCTGAGAACTACCGGGAACTCCGGCAGGCTATCCACGATCCAGCAACCGTCCGGGCGATGCTGGAAGACTACCGCGCCGGCCTCGGCGTCGATCGGGAGCACGAGGAAGCCGACAGGCATGCCGGTCGCACCATCCGCTGCCCGACGCTGTTTCTGTGGTCGAGCCGCGACGACATGGAAGACCTATATGGTGACCCGCTCGCCGTCTGGCGCCCTTGGGTCGACGATCTACGCGGCCACCCGATCGAATCCGGACACCACGTCGCTGAGGAGAACCCCGAGGACCTGACGGCAGCGCTGCACCGCTTCCTCGGATGATGCTCCGGCCCCGCCCAGTGCCCGCTCATGCCGCGATGCGGGCGGTCGTGTCGATGGCGTGAGTGAGAAGTCGAGCGTGTGACACGTGCTGCTCGGTGCGTCGCTACGGCAGCTCATCGCTGCGGGGCTGCCGTACCACGTCCAGGTACCGTCGGTGGCTCGCCCCGTAGATGGCGAAGTTGAGCCGGGCATCGCTCAGACTGACGTCCCCATTGGGGCCACCGGCCACCACGCCGGCGTCC
>NZ_JBEYER010000146.1:0-12989 GCF_040634005.1 Micromonospora sp. NPDC007271 | reverse complement strand
TTCCGTTTCCTCCCCGGCCTGAAGGCCGGGGTATCCACGGAAGGAATCTGATGAATGCGAACACGCTGGCCCACCGGAGATTGGCACGCGTGTTCGAAGGCGCGGTAGGGTCAGCAGCGTGTCCGACCTCACCTACCAGCCCTCGATGCTCGACTTCGCCGCGCAGGGGCCGGCCCTGGGCCCGCTCGCGGGCGGATTGCGCCGGCATGAGCTGAGCCGGGGCGCCTGGGTCGACCACCTGCCGGGCTGGGTGCAAGGCTCCGACCCGGTGCTCGACGTGCTGTTGCGCGACGTGCCCTGGCGGGCCGAGCGCCGCACCATGTACGACGCCGAGGTCGACGTCCCCCGGCTGCTCTGCTGGTACGCCGCCGGCCGGCCGCTGCCCCATCCGGTGCTCACCGCGGCGCGCGCGGCGCTCACCCGGCACTACGCGGCCGAACTGGGCGAGCCCTTCGTCACCGCCGGCATGTGCCTCTACCGCGACGGCCGGGACAGCGTGGCCTGGCACGGCGACACCCTGGGCCGGTCGGCGCACGTCGACACCATGGTCGCCATCGTCTCCTTCGGCTCCCCGCGCCCGCTGCTGCTGCGGCCCCGTGGCGGCGGGGCGAGCCTGCGTTTCCCCCTCGGCCACGGCGATCTGGTGGTGATGGGCGGCTCCTGCCAGCGCACCTGGGAGCATGCCGTCCCGAAGACGGCCCGGCCGGTCGGCCCCCGGGTGAGCGTGCAGTTCCGCCCGGCGGGAGTGGCCTGACAGCGGCCCGCGCCGAGGACCCGTCCGATGCCGTGATACAAACAGCTCTCAGGGTCGATCACGCCCCCGTCACCTGACGACGCGAAGGGCGCAGCATGACCCAGTCCCCCTCCGAGCCGCGATCCGGCTGGTCCCCCTGGCAGCTGCACGGCGACGGCCGGTCCGTCCGGCCCGGCGACGTGGTGCACCCCGGCGAACGGCTCTCCTGGCCGCGTACGGTCGGCGTCGGCGTGCAGCACGTCGTCGCGATGTTCGGCGCCACCTTCACCGTGCCGTTGATCACCGGTTTCCCACCGGCCACCACGCTCTTCTTCTCCGGGCTGGGCACGCTGCTGTTCCTGCTGATCACCGGCAACCGGCTGCCGTCGTACCTGGGCTCGTCGTTCGCGTTCATCGCCCCGGTGCTGGCCGCCAAGGCCGGCGGCGGCATCGGCACGGCGCTGGGCGGCATCGTGGTGGTCGGGGCGGTGCTGGCGCTGGTCGGCGTGGCGGTGCAGCTGGGCGGGGCGCGCTGGATCGACGCGCTCATGCCGCCGGTGGTGACCGGCGCCATCGTCGCGCTGATCGGGCTCAACCTCGCCCCGGTCGCCTGGGACGGCGGCGGTAGCGGCACCGGCGTCAAGGCCCAACCGCTGATCGCGGTGGTCACGCTGGTCGCGATCCTGGTCGCCACGGTGGGCTTCCGGGGCTTCCTGGCCCGGCTGTCCATCCTGCTCGGCGTGGTGGTCGGGTGGGTGCTCGCCGTGCTCCTCGGCGAGCTGGACCCGAAGGCGGTCACCGGGCTCAAGGAGGCCGCCTGGGTGGGCCTGCCGCAGTTCCACTCGCCCAGCTTCAGCCTGCGGGCGGTGGTGCTGGTCATCCCGGTGATCCTGGTGCTGATCGCGGAGAACGCCGGGCACGTCAAGGCGGTCGCCGCGATGACCGGCCGCAACCTCGACCGGGACATGGGCCGGGCGTTCCTCGGCGACGGCATCGCCACGGTGCTCGCCGGCTCCGGCGGCGGCTCCGGCACCACCACCTACGCCGAGAACATCGGCGTGATGGCGGCGACCCGGGTCTACTCGACCGCCGCGTACTGGGTGGCGGGCGTGGCGGCCATTCTGCTCGGGCTGTGCCCGAAGTTCGGCGCGCTGATCCTCACCGTCCCGGCGGGAGTGCTGGGCGGCGCCACCACCGCTCTGTACGGCCTGATCGCCATCCTCGGCGCCCGGATCTGGATCGAGAACCGGGTGGACTTCCACGACCCGGTCAACCTGATGACCGCCGCGGTCGCGGTGATCGTCGGCGCGGCCAACTACACCCTCACCGCCGGCGACCTGTCGTTCAGCGGGATCGCCCTCGGCACCGCCGCCGCCCTGGTGATCTACCACGGCATGCGCCTGATCGCCCACCTCCGCGGCACCACCACGGAATCCCGCCGCGGCCCCGAACCCGAACTCTGACCCGACGGGGCAGTTGATCAAGGGGTTTGCGTCATCCAGGAGCGTTCCGGTGACGCAAACCCCTTGATCGACAAGAGCCTCGGGCGGGTGCGGTCAGTCGCGTTCGATCTGGTGGCCGACGACCGTCGGGCCGAGCATGACGGCGAAGCCGGAGCCGTCGCGGCGGGGGTCCGCCGGGGGCAGGTCCACCGGCTCGCCGTTGGCGGTCGCCCCGACCGGGCGCGGGCCCACCCAGGCCACCGCCAGGTCCACCTCACCCTTGAGGAACCGCTGCGCCCGCACCCCGCTGGTCGCCCGCCCCTTCGCCGGGTACGCCTTGAACGGCGTGACCTTGACGGTGGCGCCGGTCGAGGTGACCACCATCGGCTCCCCGTGCCCCGGGTCGTCGGTGCGGACCGCGCCGAAGAAGACGGCGCTCGCCCCGGCCGGCAGGCTGATGCCGGCCATGCCGCCGCCCTTGATGCCCTGCGGCCGCACCAGGGACGCCGCGAAGCGCAGCAGCGACGCCTCCGACGAGATGAACGTCAGCGCCTCCGCGCCGTCGGTGAGCCAGGTCGCCCCGACCACCTCGTCGCCGTCGCGCAGCGAGATCACCTCGAACTCGTCCGAGCGGACCGGCCACTCGGGCGCGCAGACCTTGACCACGCCCTGCCGGGTGCCCAGCGCCAGGCCGGGCGACCCCTCGGCGGACGGGCCGAGCGGCGCCAGCCCCACCACCGTCTCCCCGGGCTCCAGCGGCACCAGCTCGGCCGCCGACATGCCGCCGCGCAGCGACACCGTCCCGGACTGCTCGGGCAGCACCGGCAGCGGCAGTACGTCGATCTTGAAGGCCCGCCCGGCGCTGGTGACCAGCAGCACCCGGCCCCGCGCCGTGGAGTGCACGACGGCGCGTACCGCGTCGTGCTTGACCCGGCCGGAGCGGCGGCGCGCCTCGGTGGCCTCCTCGGACTCGGCCGCGGTCCGGGCGACCAGCCCGGTGGCGGAGAGGATCACCTGGCAGGGGTCGTCGGCGACCTCCAGCGGCCCAGCCGGTACGGAGGCCGCGAGGACCTCCTTGAGGTCGCCGTCGACCAGGGTCGTGCGGCGCTCGGCGCCGAACTGCTTGACCACCGCGGCCAGCTCGTCGGAGACCAGCTTCCGCAGCACCTTCGGGTCGTCGAGGATCCGCGACAGCTCGGCGATCTCGCCGCGCAGCTTCTCCTGCTCGGCCTCCAGCTCCAGCCGGTCGTACTTCGTCAGCCGGCGCAGCGGAGTGTCCAGGATGTACGTCGCCTGGATCTCGGAGAGCTTGAACTTCCGCATCAGGCCGTCCTTGGCCGCCTGGGCGTCCTCGCTGGCCCGGATCAGCTTGACCACCCGGTCGATGTCGAGCAGAGCGATCAGCAGACCGTCGACCAGGTGCAGCCGCTCCTCGCGCTTGCGCCTGCGGTACGAGCTGCGCCGGGTCACCACCTCGTACCGGTGGGCGAGGAAGACCTCGAGCAGCTCCTTGAGCCCCAGCGTCTGCGGCTGGCCGTTCACCAGGACCAGGTTGTTCATCCCGAAGGACTGCTCCAGCGGGGTGAGCCGGTAGAGGTCGGCCAGCAGGGCCTGCGGGTTGACCCCGACCTTGCACTCGATGACCAGCCGGGTGCCGTTCTCCCGGTCGGTGAGGTCCTTGACGTCGGCGATGCCGGTCAGCCGCTTGGTCTTGTTGACCTCGTTGGTGATCGCCGCGATGACCTTCTCGGCGCCGACGCCGTACGGCAGCTCGGTGACCGTGATGGCCTGCCGGCCCCGGCTGCCCTCGAGCGGGCCGATCTCCACCCGGCCACGCATCCGCACCACCCCGCGCCCCGTCTCGTACGCCCGGCGCACCTCGTCGAGGCCGAGCAGCAGCCCGCCGGTGGGCAGGTCCGGGCCGGGGACGAACTCCATGAGCCGGTCCAGCGTGGCGTCCGGGTGGTTGATCAGCCAGCGGGCCGCCTGCACGACCTCGCCCAGGTTGTGCGGGATCATGTTGGTCGCCATGCCGACCGCGATCCCGGACGCGCCGTTGACCAGCAGGTTGGGGAAGGCGGCGGGCAGCACGGTGGGCTGGGTGAGCGAGCCGTCGTAGTTGGGCTCGACGTCGACGGTGTCCTCGCCCAGCTCGCCGACGAGCAGCATCGCCTCCCGGGACATCCGCGCCTCGGTGTAACGCGCGGCGGCCGGTCCATCGTCCGGGCTTCCAAAGTTTCCATGCCCGTCGATGAGTGGGGCGTTGAGCGAGAAGTGCTGGGCGAGGCGGACCATCGCGTCGTAGATCGCCGCGTCGCCGTGTGGATGGTACTTACCCATCACATCCCCGACAATTCGGGCAGACTTCACGTGCCCCCGGTCGGGGCGGTGGCCCTGCTCGTACATCGACCAGAGGATGCGCCGGTGCACCGGCTTGAGGCCGTCCCGAGCGTCGGGCAGAGCCCGCGAGTGGATGACCGAGAAGGCGTACTCCAGGTAGGAGTCGGAGACCTCGGTGACCAGCGGGTTGTCGAAGACCCGCGCACCGGCCTGGTCGAACGCGGACAGGTCGGCGCGGGCGCGGTCGTCCCTACGGCGTGCCATGGTTCAGCTTTCCTTCCGAAACGAACCCGGTGATCAGGCGTCGATGGCTTCGCGGTCGACCCGGTCGGCCGAGTCGATCAGCCAGTTGCGGCGGGGTTCGACCTTCTCCCCCATGAGCAGTTCGAGGATCTGCTCGGCGGCCTCGACGTCGTCGAGGGTGATCCGGCGGACCGCCCGGGTGGCCGGGTTCATCGTGGTCTCCCATAGCTCGTCGGCGTCCATCTCGCCGAGGCCCTTGAAGCGCGGGATCGGGGTGACGATCTGCTTGCCGGCCTTCTCCAGCTTGCGGACCGTCGCCTCCATCTCGGCCTGCGTGTAGGTGTAGATGGTCTGCGGGTTGCGGCCCTTCGTGGTGATCTTGTGCAGGGGTGGCATCGCCGCGTAGAGCCGGCCGGCCTCGATCAGCGGCCGCATGTACCGGGCGAAGAGCGTGATCAGCAGGGTACGGATGTGCGCGCCGTCGACGTCCGCGTCGGCCATGATCAGCACCCGCCCGTAGCGCATCGCGGAGAGATCGAAGGTACGCCCCGAGCCGGCGCCGAGCACCTGCACGATCGCCGCGCACTCGGCATTGTCCAGCACCTGCTGGAGATTCGCCTTCTGCACGTTGAGGATCTTGCCGCGGATCGGCAGCAGCGCCTGATACTCGGACGAACGGGCCATTCTGCTCGTCCCCAGGGCGCTGTCACCCTCGACGATGAACAGTTCGCTGCGGTCCACCCCGGTGGCCCGGCAGTCGACCAGCTTGGCCGGCATCGACGCGCCTTCCAGGGCGGTCTTGCGTCGGGCGGCGTCCTTCTGCTGCTTCTGGGTGAGCCGGACCCGGGCCGCGTCGACGATCTTCTGCAGCACCGTCCGGGCCTCGGCCTTGGTCTTCCGGTCCTCCAGCCAGGACTTCAGGTGCTGCTCGACCAGCCCCTGGATCACCTTGGTGATGCCGGCGGTGGAGAGCTCGTCCTTGGTCTGCGAGGTGAACTGCGGCTCGGGGATCCGTACGTGCACCACCGCGGTCATGCCCTCCAGGACGTCGTCCAGGGTGGGCGCGTCCTCCTTGGGCTTGAGCAGGCCGCGGGTGTTGCGGGCGGCCTCGGCGAGGGTACGCGCCAGGGCCCGCTCGAAGCCCTTGCGGTGGGTGCCACCGTGCGCGTTGCGGATGGTGTTGGTGAAGCACTCGACGGTGCGCTCGTAGCCGGTGCCCCAGCGGAAGGCGACCTCGACCTCGGCCCGGCGCTGCACGTTGGACTGCATCACGCCGTTGGCGTCGGCGGCGTTCTCCCGGTAGGTCCCCTCGCCCGTGACCAGCAGGGTGGCCGAGACCGGGCGGTCGCCGGCCGGGGCGAGGTATTCCACCATGTCGGTGAGACCGTTGGGGAAGTGGAAGCTCTCCTCGACGGCCTCCTCCCCCGTCTCGTCGCGCAGCCGGTACGCCACCCCGGGCACCAGGAAGGCGGTGTTGCGCAGCTTGAGCCGGACCGCCTCGGTGTCCAGCTTCGCGCCGGTCTCGAAGTAGCGCGGGTCGTGCCACCAGCGGATCGAGGTGCCGGTCGGCTGGCGGCGCTTCATGGCGCCGACGATCTGCAGGCCGGGACCGGGCGTGAACGGCGCGTCCGGGCCGTCCCCGTCGAAGATCCCGGGTACGCCGTGCCGGAACGACATCGAGTGGATCTTGCCGCTGCGGCGGACCGTGACGTCGAACCGCCGGGAGAGCGCGTTGACCGCGGAGGCGCCCACGCCGTGCAGGCCGCCGGAGGTCTTGTAGCCCGAGCCGCCGAACTTGCCGCCCGCGTGCAGCCGGGTCAGCACCAGCTCGACCCCGGAGATGCCGGACTTGGCGTGCACGTCGGTGGGGATGCCCCGGCCGTCGTCGTCGACCTGCACCGAGCCGTCGGCGTGCAGGATCACGTCGATCTTCGTGGCGTGGCCCCCGACGCCCTCGTCCGTGGAGTTGTCGAGGATCTCGTTGACGAGGTGACCCACGCCACGGCTGTCGGTCGAGCCGATGTACATGCCGGGACGCTTGCGGACGGCGTCCAGCCCCTCCAGGTGGGTCAGGTCGTCGGCCCCGTACAGGGTCTCAGGCTGTGCGGTCAACTGGTCGTACTCCCAGGTCTCAGCGGTGTGGTGCCGCTCACCGGCTCGATCACTGTGGGCGGCGCGCCGGAGCGAGCCTAGCCCGCTACCCCGACAGAGCTGTGGCACCGGGTGCGGTGCGGCGTCCGGTTAGGCTGCGCCCAGGTCCGTGCTGGCGCTCTGTGCGGGGGTGCCGGAGGCGAGGAGACGTACATGTACGACAACGACGCGACCCGCCGGTTGTCTTCCCCGGCGACCTCCCCGCGTCGTCCGGAGCCCGGTCGAGCGCCCGCCGAGGGCGACCTGGCCGGCCGATTCGAGCGGCTCTACGCCGACGCCGAGCGGGGCGGGGCGACCGTGCCGTGGGACCTCGACCGAGCGCACTCCCTGCTCAGCGAGTGGACCGAGCGGACCCGGCCGGCGGGCTCCGGGCGACGCGCCGTCGTCGTCGGGTGCGGCTTCGGCCGGGACGCCGAGCACCTGGCCCGGTTCGGCTTCGCGACCGTCGCCTTCGACGTCTCCCCCACGGCCGTACGCGCCGCCCGGCGGCGCCACCCCGACTCTGCGGTGCGGTATGAGACCGCCGACCTGCTCGACCCGCCCGCCGACTGGCTGGACGGCTTCGATCTGGTGCTGGAGAGCATGAACGTGCAGGCGCTGCCGGCGGAGCTGCGGGCGCGGGCGATCCGGGCGGTCGGCCGGCTGGTGGCGCCGGGCGGGGCCCTGCTGGTGATCGCGGCCGGGCGGCGGGCGGACGAGGAGATCGAGGGCCCGCCCTGGCCGCTGACCCGGGCCGAGGTCGACGCGTTCGCCACCGGAGCGCTGACGCCGGCCCGGGTCGAGGAGATCGTCGCCCCGGACGGTGGGCTCCGCTGGCGCGCCGAGTTCCGCCGGGGCGCCTGAGCGCCGCACGGTCAGGAGCGGGCCGGAGGTGCTCGCAGGAGACCACCTCGGCGTCCCCCTCGAAGGCCCGGACCACCTGCCCGACGGTCAGCTCGCCGGCGTGCTCGGCGAAGGCCACCCCGCCGGAGCGGCCCCGGATGGTCACCGGTACGCCGAGCCGCTGCAGCCGCTGCAGCACCTTGGCCACGTGGCTGCGGGGCAGCGCAAGCTGGGTGGCGAACTCCTCCACGGTCGTCCGGGCCGGGGGCCGGGGCTGGCGTGAGCAACCCCGGCCTCTCGCCATACCGGCTTCGAGCCACCCACGATTCTGGTCACGGCGAGTGACCACGGCCGACCACCCACAACCCTCCGTCCGCCCCCCTTTGCTCTGCAGCCACGGACGCAGCGGTCACGCACGGCTTGCTGCTGCGTATCCGGCTGCAGAGCAAAGTGCGGTTGGGGGTGTTCCCGCGTCGGAGCCGCCGCACGGGTTCTCGCTGGTCACGGAGGTGTGGCCTCGGTGGCACACAAGGTGGTGCCGCATGACGACGTCACGTTAGGTGACAGCGGACCACCCGGGGCAGGCCGTCACGCACAGTTGCCGACAGCAACGCCAGGCGGGCATCCGCCCGCCGGCGGCCGTCAGGCCCCGCGCGCCACCATGGCGGCCAGCACCAGCAGCGAGCCGACCAGCTCGATCATCCCGACCCGGACCGGGGCCAGCCGCCGGCCCGGCAGCAGCACCGCGCGGAGCAGCAGCAGCGCGAAGACCGCCGCCACCGCCGGCCCCCACCAGGCCGCCGTCACCACGAGCGCCGCGAGGTGGTACGCGCCGGACGCCCACCGGTAGCCGACGCTCTCCCGCTCCCGGATCATCGTCTTGACGTAGAGCACCGTGCCGACCAGGTACGCGGCGACCGCGCCAGCCACCCCGGCCAGCTCGGCGGGCGGGACGCCGGCGACGGTGGCCACCACGAACACGATGAGCACGCTCTGCGCCACCGAGGCGAGATCGTTGAGCAGGGCCCGCTCGCGGCGCCACCGCGCGTGTCCGACGTTGACGGCGGCGAGTAGTACGTACAGCGGGGCGTAGCCGAGGACCGCGGGCCGGGCCAGGAGCACCGGCGTGACCAGCAACGCGGTCACGGCGCCGTAGAGCAGCAGCTGCGGGCGTACCCGGTCGGTGCGGCCGGTCTTCACCGCCAGCAGGGCGTAGTACGAGAAGAGGTAGCCGGCCAGCCAGGCGCCGAGCAGCGGCAGGTGCGGCCATCGGAGGCCGGTGACGCAGACCGCCGTGACGTACGGGAGGAGCAGCATCGCCCAGGCGCCGTGCTGTGGCGGCAGGTAACGGTGCCGACGGGCCCGCTGCCGGCCCGCGCCCCCCGACTCCGCGCCGCCGGGCCGCGGCGAGCCGGCCCGGGCCGCGGCGCCCGACGGGCCGCCGTGAGCAGCACCACGGAGTCCTCGTCGGCGTGCAGCGCGTGCCGGGCGTCCGGAATCACCAGCAGGTCCCCGGTCTCGCCGGGCCAGGACCGGTCCTGGGCGACCAGGGCGACCAGGGTCTGCCGCAGCGAGGTGGCGGGACCGCCGTGGACGGTCCGGGCGCTGCGCCCGTTGTCGGCGGCGCGAGCCAGCCTGAGTTGCTCCTCAGTCAGTGCGGAGAGCGAGGACGTGGGCACCAAGGGCCACCTCCCGGAGTCGGTTCGGGTGCGACCGGCCACAGAACAGGAACCCACCGCGCCTCTTTGCCCAGTTTGGTGGCTTCCCGTGCCGTCGACCAGGGACTTTGGTCACTGATTCGAATCTCCACAGCCGACACCGAACTTCCGAGGAGAAGTCGATGATCTATAGGTTAGGCGGTGTTCGCGGGGGTAGGGACTGCTCATGCGCGTCCTCGGAATCAACGCGGTCTTCCACGACCCCGCAGCCGCCCTGGTGATCGACGGCCGGGTGGTCGCCGCCGCCGAAGAGGAGCGGTTCAGCCGCCGCAAGCACGGCAAGCGTCCGGTGCCGTTCGCCGCCTGGGAGCTGCCCGAGCTGTCCGCAGCCTGGTGCCTGACCAGCGCGGGCATCGACGTCGACGGCCTCGACGCGGTCGCCTACTCCTTCGACCCCGGCCTCTGCCGGGACGCGGCCGAGCTCGGCCTCGACGACCCGTGGGACTGGCTCCGGGTCGACTACGCGAGGCGGGCCCCGCAGTTCCTCGCCGCCGCCCTGCCCGGCCTCGATCCGGAGAAGGTGCGGTTCGTGCCGCACCACGTGGCGCACGCCGCCTCGGCCGGGCTGGCCGCCCCGCCGGCCGGCGACGACACCGCCGTGCTGGTGCTGGACGGCCGGGGCGAGGCCGCCAGCCACCTGGCCGGGGTCTACCGGGAGGGCCGGTTGTCACCCCTGTACGCGCAGCGGCTGCCACACTCACTCGGCCTGCTCTACGAGGACCTGACCCGACATCTCGGCTTCCTGCACTCCAGCGACGAGTACAAGGTGATGGCCCTGGCCTCGTACGGCCGGCCAAGGCACCTGAGCGTGCTCCGCGAGCTGGTCCGGGCCACCGACGACGGCGGTTTCCACGTCGAGCGAATCGACTGGGCCAGCCTGGCCAAGGCGCGCACCGCCGACGGCGAGATGACCGACGACCACGCCGACCTGGCGTCCAGCGTGCAGGCCCGACTCGAGGAGGTCGTCCTCGACCTGTCCCGCTGGCTGTACGACGCCGCTGGCGGCCCCGCCACCCTGGCCATGGCCGGCGGGGTGGCGCTGAACTGCGTGGCCAACGCCCGGGTCGCCGCGGAGGGGCCGTACCGGAACGTCTGGGTGCAGCCGGCGGCCGGCGACGCGGGCACCGCGCTGGGCGCGGCCCTGCACGTGGCCGGCGAACTGGGCGACCGGTCCACCCCGATGGCCGGGGCGGACCTGGGCCGCGGCTGGACGGACGCGGAACTGGAGGCGGAGCTGCGCCGGGCGGCGCTGCCGTACCACCGGCCGGCGTCGATCGCCGCCGAGGCGGCCCGGGTGCTCGCCGACAACGGCATCGTCGCCTGGTACCAGGGCCGCAGCGAGTACGGGCCGCGGGCGCTGGGCCACCGGTCGCTGCTCGCCCACCCTGGTGACCCGGACACCACCCGCCGGATGAACGACGTCAAGGGCCGGGAGCAGTTCCGCCCGATCGCCCCGATGGTCCGCGCGGAACGCTTCGCGGAGATCTTCGAGGGCGTCTACCCCAGCCCGTACATGCTCTTCGTGCACCGGGTGAGGCCGGAGTGGCGGGACCGGGTCCCGGCCGTCACGCACGTCGACGGCACCGCCCGGGTGCAGACCGTGCACGCCGACACCGAACCCCTGGTGGCCGAGCTGCTGGCCGAGTTCGAGCAGCTCACCGGGCTGCCGGTGGTGGTCAACACCTCGCTGAACACCGCCGGCCGGCCGATGGTGGACACCCCTCGGGAGGCGATGGAGCTGTTCGGCTCCGCGCCGGTGGACCTGCTCGCCCTCGGCCCGTACGCGGTGCACCGCCGGGCGCTGGGCGGTGGCCGGTGATCAGCGTGGTGGTGCCCACCCTCGGCCGGCCGAGCCTGGCTTCGCTGCTGGACGCGCTCGCCGGCCAGCTCGGCGAGCTGCCCGGAGCCGAGCTGCTGCTGGTCGACGACCGGCGCGACGAGACCGGGGAGCTGGCCGTGCCGGGGACGCTCGCGGCGTACACGAAGGTGCTGACCGGGCGTGGCGCGGGACCGGCGGCGGCCCGCAACCTCGGCTGGCGGGCGGCCCGCGGCGAGTGGGTGGTCTTCCTCGACGACGACGTGGAACCCGGTGCCGACTGGTCCCGGCGCCTCCTCGAGGATCTGGCCGTCGGTGCGGGGGTCGGCGGCGTGCAGGGCCGGGTGACGGTGCCGCTGCCGGCGGACCGCCGCCCCACCGACTGGGAACGCGGCACCGCCGGCCTGGCCGACGGCCGGTGGATCACCGCCGACATGGCCTACCGCCGGGCGGCGCTGGTCGCCGCCGGCGGGTTCGACGAGCGGTTTCCCCGCGCCTACCGGGAGGACGCCGAGCTGGCCCACCGGGTCCGGTGCGCCGGCTGGCGGCTCGTGCGCGGCCACCGCCGGGTGACCCATCCGGTACGCCCGGAGGGCCGCTGGGTCAGCCTGCGCACCCAGCGTGGCAACGCCGACGACGCGCTGCTGCGCCGGTTGTACGGCCCGAACTGGCGCCGGGACCTCGACCTGCCCCCGGGCCGGCGGCGCCGGCACGCCGCGGTCGCCACGGCGGGCGCGGTCGCGTCCGTCGCCGCCGTGCTGCGCGCCCTGGACCGCCCCGGCGGCCGGCGGCGTGCCCTCGGCGTGGTGGCCACCGCCGCCGGGCTCGGTTGGGCGGCCGGCACCGCCGAGTTCGCCGGGGCCCGCATCGTCCCCGGTCCGCGCACCCCCGACGAGGTCACCACCATGGCGGTGACCAGTGCGCTCATCCCGCCGCTCGCCACCCTCCACTGGGTACGCGGCTGGTGGCGTGCCCGGTCGCTGCCCGCCGGGGCGGTCGTCAGGGCGGACCTGCCCGGGGCGGGATGTTGATGTTCACCGCGCCTGCCCCCGGCAACTGCTCGGACATGGCTCCTGCCGGTCCCGAGCTGTTCGACGCGGTGCTGCTCGACCGGGACGGGACCCTGATCGAGGACGTGCCCTACAACGGCGACCCGGAGAAGGTCCGCCCGGTGCCCGGTGCGCGGGAGGCTCTGGACCGGCTGCGCGCGGCCGGGCTGCGCCTGGCCGTGGTCACCAACCAGTCCGGGCTGGCCCGCGGCTATTTCACCGAGCAGCAGATGCACGCGGTGCACGCCCGGGTCGAGGAGCTGCTCGGGCCCTTCGACGACTGGCGGATCTGCCCGCACGACGACACCGACGGCTGCGCCTGCCGCAAGCCGGCCCCCGGGCTGGTGCACGCCGCCGCCCGCGCGCTGGGTACCGCGCCCCGGCGCTGCGTCCTGGTCGGCGACATCGGCCGGGACATGACCGCCGCGCTCGCCGCCGGGGCCGCCGGCATCCTGGTGCCCACCCCGGTCACCCGGCCGGAGGAGGTCGCCGAGGCGCCGGCCGTCGCCCCGGACCTGCCCACGGCGGTGGACGAGATCATGCGCCGGATGCGGGCGGTCCGGCCGGTGGTGCCGCGTGCCGGGCGGGCCGGCACCGTCCTCGTCGTCCGCAGCGACTCGGCCGGGGACGTGCTGGTCACCGGCCCCGGCATCCGGGCGGTCGCGGCCGGCGCCC
>NZ_JBEYER010000145.1:0-13050 GCF_040634005.1 Micromonospora sp. NPDC007271 | reverse complement strand
CGCCGTCTTCACCGAGGAGACCGAGCCCCGCGAGGTGCCGCGCGGCGGTTTCGGCCGGGACATCCTCGACATCGAGGGGTACGTGCGCGGCTTTCGCCGCCGCCGTCCCGACGTGACCGCGACCGTGCTGCGCTTCGCGCCGTTCATCGGCTCCACCGCGGACACCACGCTCACCCGCTACTTCTCCCAACCGGTGGTGCCCACCGTCTTCGGGCGTGACCCGCGGCTCCAGTTCGTCCACTTCGACGACGCCCTGGAGGTGTTGCACCGCTCGGTCGCCGAGGAGCATCCGGGGACGTACAACGTCGCCGGGCCGGGGGTGCTCTCGCTGTCGCAGGCGATCCGCCGGGCGGGCCGGGTGGCCGTACCGGTGCTGGAGCCGGGGCTCTCCGGGGCCGCCGCGATCGCCCGCAGCCTGGGCTTCGGCCGGTACGGGCTGGACCAGGTCGACCTCTTCGTGCACGGTCGGGTGGTGGACACCACCAGGCTGGAACGCGAGTTCGGCTTCACGCCCCGTTCGACCGCCGCCGCCTTCGACGACTTCATCCGCGCCCACCACGGCGGCGTGGTGGTGACCCGGGACCAGCTCGCCGCGGCCGAGCAGCTGGTGCTCGAGGGCATCCGGCAGGCCCGGGCCGCCGTACGGGAGCGGTCGTGAGTGGGGCGGACGAGCGGGGCGAGGCCCGTTACGACGTACCGCTGACCGTGACCGGGCCGGACGCGGAGCCGGCGCGGCGCAACGGACACCGGCCCACCGCGGCCACCGCCGCCCCGGCACCGGCCGACGAGCCGGACACGTCCGCCGACGAGCCGGCAGCGGCACCGGAGGTCGGGCCGGGCGCCAGGGCCGCGGCCACGCCGCCGCCGGGGCCGGCGGTGGCGGACCGGCCCGGGGACCACTGGGACCGCAAGGTCGCCAAGGGCCTCGCCTTCCTGCGGCGGCGGCTCTCCGGCGACTACGAGGTGGACGAGTTCGGCTTCGACCCGGAGCTGACCGACGCTGTCTTCCACCCGCTGATCCGGCTGCTCTATCGGGACTGGTTCCGCACCGAGATCAGCGGGGTCGAGCACGTGCCGGAGTCCGGGCCCGGCCTGGTGGTGGGCAACCACTCCGGCACGCTGGCACTGGACGCGCTGGTCCTCGCCGCCGCGCTGCACGACCGGCATCCCGCACACCGCTACCTGCGGCTGCTCGGCGCCGACCTGGTCTTCCGGATGCCGGTGGTCTCCGAGATCGCCCGCAAGACCGGCGGGACGGTCGCGTGCAACCCGGACGCGGAGCGGCTGCTCGGCAACGGCGAGCTGGTCGGCGTGTTCCCGGAGGGGTTCAAGGGGGTCGGCAAGCTCTACGCCGACCGCTACAAGCTCCAGCGGTTCGGCCGGGGTGGCTTCGTCTCGGCGGCGCTGCGTACCGGCACGCCGATCGTGCCGGTGGCGATCGTCGGCGGCGAGGAGATCTACCCGATGCTCGCCGACATCAAGCCGCTCGCCCGGCTGCTCAAGCTGCCCTACTTCCCGATCACGCCGACCTTCCCCTGGCTGGGGCCGCTGGGCATGGTGCCGTTGCCCAGCAAGTGGCTGATCGAGTTCTGCCCGCCGATCCCCACCGCACACCTGCGCGACTCGGCGGACGACCCGCTGGTCGTGTTCAACCTCGCCGACCAGGTGCGGGAGACCATCCAGCAGACCCTGCACAAGCTGCTCGAACGTCGCCCCGACCCGTTCGGCCCCTGACCCGGGTGACGCCGCGGACCGCTGCCTCCCGGACGGCCGGACGCAGCAGCTCGCCAAGGTCTGGCCCGCGACCGGGTCAGCCGGCGCGATGGCGGCGCCGGTGCAGCGCCAGGCCGGCGGAGACCGCACCGACGAGCAGCCCGGCGGCGGCCGTCGACGGTACGGCGATCCGGACCGCCCGGCGGCCGGTGCGGAAGTCCCGGACGTCCCAGCCGCGCCGGCGGGCCTGCCGGAGCAGCGCCGGATCGGGGTTGATCGCCACCGGACGACCCACGACGGAGAGCATCGGCAGGTCGTTCACCGAGTCGCTGTAGGCGGCGCAGCGGCTCAGGTCCAGCCCCTCGACCGCGGCGAGCTGAGTCACCGCGTCGGCCTTGGCCGGCCCGTGCATGAGGTCGCCGACGAGCCGGCCGGTGTACGCCCCGTCCACCACCTCGGCGACGGTGCCGATCGCCCCGGTCAGCCCGAGCCGGGCCGCGATCACCCGGCCGATCTCCACGGGAGCGGCGCTGACCAGCCACACCCGCTCACCCGCGGCGAGGTGCCGTTGTGCCAGGCGGCGGGTGCCGGCCCAGATCCGGGGTGCCATCAGCTCGTCGAAGATCTCCTCCGCGAGCCGCTCCACGTCGTCGACCCGCCAGCCCTGGATGAAGGCGAGCGCGGCCTCCTTGGCCTGCGACATGTCCCCGGCGTGCTCGGTGGCGAGCAGCCGGAACCTCGCCTGCTGCCAGGCGAACCGGGCCAGGTCGCCGGTGGTGAAGTAGTTCCGGGCCGCCAGCCCCCGGGCGAACCAGTAGATCGAGGCGCCCTGCATCATCGTGTTGTCCACGTCGAAGAAGGCGGCGGCGGTGGGGTCGGGAACCGAGGTCGCCGGGGTGTCCTCCGGGGTCTCCGACCAGCCGGCGGTGTGGCCGTGGACGTCGGTGCTGACCGTCACCTTCCGGGCCCGGGCCATGCCGACCTCCTCCCCCCTGGACGACCGTGACTCCCCATCGACGAGCCTATCCGGCGGCGTGTGACGAACGGATGTCCGTGGCGGGAAGTGTGGTGCGGACGGCCGGACCGGGCGTCAACCGCCGATCGGTGCCCGGTGCCCGGTGGGCGGGTCGCGGTCAGCGATCGGCGGGGCAGGCGTCCGGGGCCGGGCCGAGCGCGTCGCTGGCCACCGGTGCCGGGAGTCCGCAGGCGATCGCGGCGCGGAGCCCGGCGGTGCGTCGGCCGACGTCGTCGAGCAGGGCCAGCGACCGGTGGGTGCGGTCCCGCTCGACGTGGTCCGCCCGGTCGAGCAGCCCGCTGACCGCCCGCCGTTGGGTGGTGAGGAACGCGTCGATCGTGTTCAGCCCGGCCAGGTCGGAGCGCTGCGCGGCCACGGTGGTCAGCAGGCGTACGCCCTGGCGGATGTCGGCGTCCATGTCGTCCAGGACGGCGCTGAACCCGATCCGGTCGCCACGGACCGTGGCCGCCTCGTCGAGCCGGGTCCGGGCGAAGTCGAGGAAGAGCTGACCCCGGCTGAGGTCCGAGCTGGCCAGGGCGAGCTGAGCCCGCTCGGTGGAGCGCTTCATGCCGTAGAGGGCGTCACCGGGGAGCGCGTTCTCGCTGGCGGCGGAGATGCCGGAGAGCGCGATCGCCCCGGCGGCCACCCCGACCAGGATCGCGCCCCGGGCGCGGGCCCGCCGGCCGGTCACGGCCGGCAGCAGCGATCCGCGTACGCCGGGGCCCGTCGTGGCGGTCGCCGGCTTCGCCCGGGCGCCGGCACCCTCGCGCTCGGCGGTGGCGACCAGCATCGCGCGCAGCCCGGTGCGGAACTCCGCGTCGACCTCGACGTCCGGTCGGTCGGCGGCGAGTCGCTGGCTCACCGCGACGAGCGCGGCGAGTTCGTCGTCGGCCCGGGAACGGACGTGGTGCCGCCGGCCGCCGTTGGCCTCGTCGAGGAGCTGTGCGAAGCGCTCGGCACGGCGACGGGAGAAGAGGTTGCTGTCCACCGCAGGCACCCCCTCTCGCTGGTCGCGGCCGCCTCGGCCGTCGTCGTCACCAGCGACCGGTGGCAGCGTGACGCCGACGGTCGACCGGGACGGTCGACCATGTCCGCCGGACCGGGGGCCCGGGGGACGCCGGGACAACCACTGGTCGCACCCGGAGAAACGGACCGCGCCGGTCGCCGGTTACGGGGCCGGCGACGGCGAATCACCAAGAGTGATCGTCGTCACTGGCGCCGAGTGGCACGCCCCCACGCCCAGCGGGGCGTCGAGGGGATGCGGGCAGCGGTGAGATCAGGGCTGGAAGCCGTCGGGCAGCAGCCGGGCCAGGGCCCGCACCGCCCGGTACTGCAACGCCTTGATGGCGCCCTCGTTCTTGCCCATCGCGCGGGCCGTCTCGGCCACCGAGAAGCCCTGGAGGAAGCGGAGCACGATGCACTCCTGCTGCTCCGGGTTGAGTTGCTTGACCGCGGTGAGCAGCGCGACGTTGGTGATGTGCTCGACCACCGCCGCCTCCGGGCTGCCCTCCGGCCCCCGGTCCTCCCGCTCAGCGTCGAGCACGTCGCCGGTGGTGACCTCCAGCCGGTACCGCCCCGACTTGAAGTGGTCGGCGACCAGGTTGCGGGCGATGGTCACCAGCCAGGCGCCCAGGTCCCGCCCCTGCCAGGTGAAGCTGCCGATCCGCTTGAGTGCCCGGAGGAAGGTGTCGGAGGTGAGGTCCTCGGCGAGCTGGCGGTTGCCGACCCGGAAGTAGACGAAGCGGAAGACGGTGTCGACGTACCGGTCGTAGATCAGGCCGAACGCCTCGGCCTCGCCGGCCTGCGCCCGCTCGACCAGCGCCCACACCTCCGTCGCCGGATCGGACGGGTCGGGACGGCTCGGATAGCCGGTGGCCGGGGTCGCGGCGGCGGGCACCGCCGGGAGGATCGCGGTGTCGGCGGCCGGCACGGCGGGCAGCACGGCCGTCTCGCCGGCCGACGGGTCCGCGGTCGTCGGGCTGTCGCCGCCGCGTCGGCCCTGCGCCGGCATGGCCGGTCGGGACGGGGCGTTGAGCCGGCCGGCCGCCTGCTTCGCGTTGCCGCCGGGCACTGCGGGGCGCGGCGGCGCCTCGTTGTGGTGCGAGCGGTTGCGGACCCGCCGGCCCGCCCCGTCACCCCGCACCCCGACGCTCCATCCGCCGTCGCCGGAGGTGCGGGACTCCAGCCGCTCGTTGACCGGCGTCCGCTGGGTCGGGCCGGTCACCCCGGCCGGCCGTTCCGCGTAACCGAACGTGGTCACCGCGCCTCCCCGATCCAGGCGGGGCACGGCCGCCGCGGCGGCGCGGCGGGACCGCGTACGCCCGGGCCGGGCAGGGCCGTTCCGGGACGTGCCGACGGGCGGCAGATCCCCTTGAGGTGCTGGTCCAATGCGCTCACGGGCACGGGGGTCTCCTCGGGCTGAGGGGTGTCGACTCACGGCAAATGGGGTGAGCCGACCCGAGTGATGATAGGGGCCAACGTCACCCACGCGTGGCAAGTCCGTTACACAGAGCGGAAGTATTTCCCGTCCCGTCGCACCCATGGCGGACCGGTTGTCCGTCGTGTGCGGTTGACTTTCCGATCGCGACGGGTCCCGAATGGAAACTCCTGGTCAGGCAGATTTTCCTACCGCCCTCGGCGTGTCGCGGCGGGCCGGTGAGACTTCGGCGTGGCCGGGCGCTCGGGGCTGTGCCAGACTCAGCCACCGTGCAGGACGCAGCCGACAGCTCCGCGCCGAACCTCGCCGACCGGCTCCGCCGGGCGGCCGCCGCCCACGGCGACCGAACCGCGCTGCACTGGCGCGATCGGGCGCTGACCTGGTCCGAACTGGACGCGGCGGTCACCGCCACCGCCCGCGCGCTGTCCGTCGCGGCACCACCGTCGACCGGGGAGGGTCACCCGACCCGGGTCGCGATCGCGCTCGGCAACACCCCGGACTTCGTGGTCACGTATCTCGCGGTGCTGCGCGCCGGGCTGGTGGCGGTGCCGGTCAACCCGGCCTTCACGGCCCGGGAGCTGCGGCACGTGCTCGCCGACTCCGGGGCCGCCGTGCTGGTCTGTGCGCCCGAGGTCCGCGACCGGGTCGCCGCCGACGAGCTGCCCGCGCTGGCCGCCGTGCACACCGCCCCGCCGGTCACCGACGGCGATGTCCCGGCCGGTTTCCCGGCCCGGGGCGGGGACGACCTCGCCGTCCTGCTCTACACCTCCGGCACCGAGGGACGACCCAAGGGCGCCATGCTGTCGCACCGCGCGCTGGCCGCCAACCACGAGCAGGTCGGCCGGATCGACCCGCCGGTGGTCGGCCCCGACGACACCGTGCTGCTCGCCCTGCCGCTCTTCCACGCGTACGGGTTGAACTCCGGGCTGGGGGCGGCGGTGCACCACGGGGCGACCGGGGTGCTCGTGGACGAGCTGGGCCCGGACGGGGCGCTCGCCGAACTGGCCCGACACCGGGTCAGCGTGCTGACCGGCGTACCGTCGATGTTCCTGACCTGGGCCGAGGCGGGCGGCGACGCGCTGGCGGCGCTGGCCTCGGTGCGGGTGGCGGTGTGCGGGGCGGCGCCGCTGCCGCCGGCGGTCGCCGCGCGCTTCACCGAGGCCACCGGGCATCCGGTGCACGTCGGGTACGGGCTCACCGAGACCGCCCCGGTGCTCACCTCCACCCTGGCCGGCGGCGAGCCGAAGCCCGGCTCGATCGGCCGCCCGCTGCCCGGCGTCGAGCTGCGCCTGGTCGGGGCCGACGGTGCGGACCTGTGGCGCGACGGGGTGCCTGTGGTCGAGGAGGACGCCGACGAGCTGGACCTCTCCGACGACGCGGCGGGCACCGATCCGGGGCAGATCGTGGTGCGGGGCGACAACCTCTTCGCCGGCTACTGGCCGGACGGGCGGAACGGGCCGGACGCGGACGGCTGGTGGGCCACCGGCGACGTGGCGTACGCCGACGAGGACGGGGACCTCTTCCTGGTCGACCGGCTCGGCGAGCTGATCCTGGTGAACGGCTTCAACGTGTACCCGCACGAGGTGGAGTCGGTGCTCCAGGCGCATCCCGGGGTGGCCGAGTCGGCCGTCCTCGGGGTGCCGCACCCGCGGACCGGCGAGACTGTCCGGGCGTACGTGGTGCGGGCGGCCGGCGCGCCGGTGACGGCGGAGGAGCTGCTCCGGCACTGCGCGCGTAACCTGGCCCGGTTCAAGTGCCCGAGCGCCGTCGAGTTCGTCGACAGCCTGCCGCACTCGGCGATCGGCAAGGTGCGCAAGACCGAACTCCGCCCGGCGCCCCCGGTGCCGGCCCAGAACCGCACGGAGGTGCCCGATGTCCAGTGACGCCCGGCTCACCCTGATCACCCGACCCGGCTGCCACCTGTGTGAGGACGCGAAGGCGGCGCTCGACCGGGTGGTGGCCGTCACGGGCGACCGCTGGGTCGAGAAGGACGTCACCGACGACATCGAGTTGGAGCGCGAGTACGGCGACCGGCTGCCGGTGGTGCTGCTCGACGGCAAGGAGCACGGCTACTGGCGGGTCGAGGAGGACCGGCTGCTGCGGGACCTGACCACCCCGCAGCTCTGACCGGCCCTTATCGTGCAGCGATGACTTCGACGCGCGACCACCTGGTGTGGGACTGGAACGGCACCCTGCTCGACGACCTGGACCTCGTGGTACGCGCAACCAACGTGGCCTTCGCCAGCGCCGGCGGCCCGGCGGTCACCGCCGATGAGCACCGGCTGCGGTTCCGCCGCCCGATCGCCGACTACTACGCCGAGATGCTCGGGCAGGCGATCGACGACGAGGCGTTCGGCCGGCTCGACCGGATCTTCCACGACGCGTACCGGGCCGGGCTGACCAGCTGCGCCCTCGCGGCCGACGCGACCGCCGCGATCGCCGCCTGGCCGGGCAGCCAGTCGCTGCTGTCCATGTGGTTCCACGACGAGCTGGTGCCCACGGTCCAGACGTACGGGCTGACCCCGCACTTCAGCCGGGTGGACGGGCTGCGGGCCGCGGTGGGCGGGGGACCCAAGGCCGAGTGGCTGGAGAAGCACCTGGCCGAGCTGGGGCTCGCCGGCCATCAGGTGGTGCTGATCGGCGACTCGCTGGACGACGCGGACGCGGCGCTCTCGGTCGGCGGCCGCTGCGTCCTCTACACCGGCGGCCTCCGCGCCTCCGGCCACCCCGTGGCCGACACCCTCACCGAGGCGGTGGCCCTCGCCCACACCCTCCCCTGACCGGCTCGTGACGCTCCGTTGATCATGAGGTTAGCGGCGACCGCGCCGGCGTGTCGCGGCGCTAACCTCATGATCAACGCGCCTCGGCGGGGGTCAGGCACGGAGGTGGGTGAGGACCGCCAGGACGCGGCGGTGGTGGGTGGTGGCGTCCGGGGGGAGGTTGAGCTTGGTGAAGATGTTGCGGACGTGCTTCTCGACCGCGCCGTCGCTCACCACCAGGGCCCGGGCGATGGCGGTGTTGGAGCGCCCCTCGGCCATCAGAGCCAGCACCTCCCGTTCGCGCGGCGTCAGCGCGGCCAGCGGGTCGTCGCGGCGGCGCCGGACCAGCAGCTGGGCGATCACCTCCGGGTCGAGCACCGTGCCGCCCCCGGCCACCCGGTCCAGCGCGTCCAGGAACTCGTCGATCGCGGCCACCCGGTCCTTCAGCAGGTAGCCGATACCGCCCCCGCCGGCCCCGCCGGCGGTGGCGAGCAGGTCGTCCGCGTACGACACCTCGACGTACTGGGAGAGCACCAGGACCGGCGTACGGGGCACCCGTCGGCGCGCCTCCACGGCTGCCCGCAGCCCCTCGTCGGTGTGCGAGGGCGGCATCCGGACGTCCACCACCGAGACGTCCGGTCGGTGTGTCACCACCGCCTCGATGAGGGCGTCCCCGTCGCCGACGGCGGCCACCACCTCGTGTCCCGACTCGGTCAGCAGCCGGACCAGCCCCTCCCGGAGCAGCACGGCGTCGTCCGCGATCACCACCCGCATGGGTCCGGTGTCTATCACGTCCCGCGTCATCGGCCCGACCTCCGGTCGTCGTCAGCGGGGCAGTTCGGCGCGGATCACGGTGGGGCCGTCGACCGGGCTGGTCACGTCGAGCGTGCCACCGGCGGCACGGACCCGGTCCGCGATGCCGCTCAACCCGTGCCCCTTGGCCAGGTGGGCGCCCCCCACCCCGTCGTCCGCGACGCTGATCTCCAGCCGGCCGACCCGGCGGGTCACCTCCACCCGGCAGGCGGCGGCCCGGCTGTGCTTGGCGACGTTGGTCAGCGCCTCCGCCACCACGAAGTACGCGGTGCTCTCCACCGCCGGGTCCAGCCGTCCCCCGGACGCACCCAGGTCGTCGTCGACCAGCAGCTCGGTGGGGACCAGGGCGCGGGCGGCGAGGGCGGCCAGGGCGCTCGGCAGGCCCCGGTCGACCAGGATCGGCGGGGCGATCCCCCGGGACAGGGCCCGCAGCTCGTCGAGGGTCTCCCGGGTCTGGGCGACCGCCTCGTCGAGGGTCCGCCGGGCCGCCTCCGGGTCGGCGGCGAGCTGCTGACGGGCCCGGCTGAGGTCCATGGCGAGACGGACCAGGCGCTGCTGCGGGCCGTCGTGGATGTCCCGCTCCAGCCGGCGCAGCGCGGACGCCTCGGCGGAGGCGGCGGCCCGCTTCTGCTCCTCCAGCGTGGTGATCCGGTGCCGCATCTCGGCCACCCCGGTGAGCAGCGAGCGGGCCAGCCCGGCCTGGAGCCGGGCGCAGCCCCGGGCCATCAGCGGCAGGGTGAGCAGGCAGAACAGCCCGAACGAGGTGTTCAAGGCGATTCGTGGGAGGGGTCCCACGCCCATCCCGAGCAGCTCGCTGAGGTCCTGCTGGCCGGGGCCGTGCGGGATCGCCCAGTCGTACGTGAAGTAGAGGGTGCCGCCGATGGCCAACACCCACCAGACCAGCACCACCACGAAGGTGGGCAGCGCCACCAGCAGCTTGACGAAGGCGTGCAGCAGGTCGAGCCAGGACTGGGCGTCGCGCATCGGCGTGAGGATCCGCCGCCAGTAGCCCGCCCGCGGAGCGGGCGCCAGGTAGACCGGGCGGACCCGGGGTTGGCGGAGCACCCCCGGCAGCCGGAACCGCTCGAGATCGGCCAGCGCGCGGGCCGCGTACAGGGTGCCGGCGAGGACCGG
This sequence comes from Micromonospora sp. NPDC007271, assembly GCF_040634005.1. Taxonomy (NCBI): domain Bacteria; kingdom Bacillati; phylum Actinomycetota; class Actinomycetes; order Micromonosporales; family Micromonosporaceae; genus Micromonospora; species Micromonospora sp. NPDC007271. The sequence goes on along the minus strand of NZ_JBEYER010000145.1, from coordinate 3,179 downwards.
GAGGCCGAGCGTGGTGACGAGCAGCCCGGCGGTGAGTGAGATCCCCGCCACGGCCAGGGTGAAGCCGACCACCGCCAGCGGCAGGCCGGCCAGCACGTAGCCGGAGTCGCGCAGGAGCTGCCGGCCGAGCCCCGCGGGTGCGGTGGGGGCCGGTGCGTGGGTCAGTGGTACGGCGGTCATGCCCCGAGGCTATGCGCCTGAGCCCGCCCTACCCATCCCGTGCGCAGGCCACTCCAGGGTGGGGTTCTCCCTACCCCGGGGGCGGGCTCCCGTCGCGCCACGCCGGTGACACGGCGTTGTCAAGCGCGCGCGATTGGTCAGAGAAGTCGGGATTGAGCAATAATCGCCGAGCGGCGCCGAGGGCGCGGTTTATCGATCTTGTGGGATGGAGGGCAGGTGGAGGCGCGTCGCCGGCCAGCAAGATCGCGATTTGTGCACATCTTCACAAGCGCCTACCCTGTAGTTCCGACGCGCCCTGCTAGCACAGCCGGCAACATCGGTCGCCAGCGGGAGTCCCGAAACGACCGGCCGCGGACGCTGGTCGAGGATCGCACCGCACGGAGTCTCATGAGTCAGCACCGTCACCCTGGCGCGCCCGGTCGCACCGGTGCCGTACCGACGCTCCCGGACCTGCCCGAAGCGACCGTCGCGCGGCTCCCGGAATACCTCCGTGCCCTGCACGCCCTCGCTCAGGCCGGCCACGAGACCGTCTCCAGCGAGGGGCTGGCCAACGCGGCCGGGGTCAACTCGGCCAAGCTCCGTAAGGACCTGTCGCACCTCGGCTCGTACGGGACCCGGGGCGTCGGCTACGACGTCGCCCTGCTGATCGACCAGATCGAGTCGGTGCTCGGGCTCACCCAGTGCCGGTCGGTCGCCCTGGTCGGCGTGGGTAACCTCGGTCACGCCCTGGCCGGCTACGACGGCTTCGCCAGCCGCGGCTTCCGGATCGCCGCCCTTTTTGATGCCGATCGCGCCCGGATCGGCGAGGAGATCAACGGGCTGGTCGTCCAGCACGTCGACGAGCTGCCCCGAGTGGCCGCCGAGGAGTCGATCTCGATAGGGGTCATCGCCACCCCCGCGCCGGCCGCCCAGGCGGTCGCCGACCAGCTCGTCGCAGTCGGCGTGACGGGCATCCTCAACTTCGCTCCGTGCGTACTCTCGGTTCCAGAGGGGGTCGACGTGCGCAAGGTCGACCTCGCGATCGAGCTGCAGATCCTGTCCTTCCACGAGCACCGCAAGGCGTCGCTGACCGCGCTCCCCGCCACCGGCGGGTCCGGCCTCACCGCCCTGCCCGGCGGGCTCGCGGCGACCGACACCCAGGAGGCGATCGGCACGTGAAACTGCTCGCCGTCGGCGCGTCCTACCGCACCGCCCCGGTCGCCACGCTGGAGCGGCTTGCCGTCCCGCCCGCCGACCTCACCCGCACCCTGGACCGGCTGGTCGCCCAGCCGTACGTCGCCGAGGCCGTGCTCGTCTCCACCTGCAACCGGGTGGAGGTGTACGCGGCCGTCTCCGGTTTCCACGGCGGCCTCGGCGACATCTGCGCGATCCTGGCCGAGCAGGCCGGCTGCCCGCCGGCGGCGCTCGCCAACCACCTCTACGTGCACTACGACGCCGCCGCCGTCGAGCACGTCTTCCGGGTCGCCGCCGGGCTGGACTCGATGGTGGTCGGCGAGGCGCAGATCCTCGGCCAGCTCCGGGACGCCTACCACTCGGCCAGCGGCACCGACTCCGCCGGCCGGCTGCTGCACGAGCTGATGCAGCAGGCGCTGCGGGTGGGCAAGCGGGCGCATGCCGAGACCAACATCGACCGGGCCGGTCAGAGTGTGGTCACCGCCGCCCTCGACCTCGCCGCCGCCCTGCTCGACGGCGAGCTGGCCGGCCGGCCCGCCGTGGTGGTGGGCGCCGGCGCGATGGGCGCGCTCAGCGTGGCCACCCTCTCCCGGCTGGGTGCCGGGCCGCTGACCGTCACCAACCGCGGCGCCGACCGGGCCGTCCGGCTGGCCGAATCGTACGGCGCGGACGCCGTGCCGATGGCCGAACTGGTCGACACGCTTTCCACAGTGGACATCGTAGTGGCCGCCACCGCGGCCACGGAACCGGTCCTCACCCGCGACGTGGTGACCCGGGCACTGGCCCGGCGGGACGCCGGCCGGGGCCCGCTGGTCCTGCTCGACCTGGCCGTCCCGCGCGACGTCGAGGAGGGGGTCGCCGAGCTGCCCGGTGTCGAGGTGATCGACATCGACCGGATGGCCGAGGTACTGGCCGACGGACCGGCCGACGCCGACGCCGCCGAGGTGACCCAGATCGTCACCGCCGAGGTCGAGGCGTTCCTCAGCTGGCTGCGTGGCGCCGACGTGGCGCCCACCGTGGCCGCCCTGCGGGGTCGCGCCGACGACGTGGTCACCGCCGAGCTGCGCCGGCTCGCCCAGCGCCGTCCCGACTTCACCGACGACCAGCGCGCCGAGGTCGCCCGCACCGTGCACCGGGTGGTGCAGCGGCTGCTGCACCAGCCGACCGTACGGGTCCGCCAGCTCGCCGCCGAGCCCGGCGGCGACCAGTACGCGGCCCTGCTGCGCGAGCTGTTCGACCTGGAGGTGCCGCAGACCTCCCCGGTCGACACCGTGCCCGACGTGGTCGAGACCGACCCGGCCGGCCGGCCGTCGTTCGCGGCCGTCGACGTGCCGGTGACCGACCCCGACATCCCGTCCACCGGAGGTTCCCGATGACCGCCCCCCTTCGCCTCGGCACCCGGGGCAGTGCCCTGGCGATGGCCCAGTCGGGTCACGTGGCCGAGGCCCTCACCGCGGCCACCGGCCGCGAGGTCGAACTGGTCGAGGTGGTGACCGCCGGGGACCGCTCCTCGGCCCCGGTGCACCGGCTCGGCGTCGGCGTCTTCGTCTCCGCGCTGCGGGACGCGCTGACCGCCCGCACCATCGACTTCGCCGTCCACTCGTACAAGGACCTGCCCACGGCGGGCGCCCCCGGCCTGCACGTCGCGGCGGTGCCACCCCGGCAGGACCCGCGCGACGCGCTGGTCGCCCGGGACGGCCGGACCCTGGCCGAGCTGCCGCCCGGCGCCCGGGTCGGCACCGGCGCGCTGCGCCGCATCGCCCAGCTGCACGCGCTCGGGATGCAGCTGGAGGTCACCCCGATCCGGGGCAACGTGGACACCCGCC
>NZ_JBEYER010000144.1:0-13074 GCF_040634005.1 Micromonospora sp. NPDC007271 | reverse complement strand
CTGGTCCTCAGCTGCCGGAAGTCACGCGGTGCTGTCCACCGCGACTACAGTGCGCTCCTCGGCAGCCTTGTGGGACTGGACTCTCGTCCCAGGAGACTCCTACCAGGCCGAGCCGGACCCGCCCGGCAGCGAAGAGCTGTTCCTGGTCATCAGCGGCGTCCTCACCCTGATCGCCGACGGCCACGACGACACGATTCTCGACACCGGTGCATCAGCACGGCTCGCCACCGACCGGGACTACGGCTACCGCAACGACGGCACCGAACCTGTCAGGTTCATCCGCGTCACCCACGTCACCGCCTAATCAGTACGGGGTGGTCCGCTGAGCGCACCAGACCGCCCGGCACCGATGCCCGTGCAGGGGCCCTCGGTGGTCAGCCGATCCGGCGTAGCCGGTACAGGGCGGGTGGCGGCGAGGATGTACGGGGACGTATTCGGCGAGCAGGTTCGGTGGCATCGCCGGCTGCTGTTGCCGAAGGGGTGGTCCGTAGCCTGCCGACCGTGCCGGTACGCAGAGAGCCAGCGTGCCCACGTGGGGATCGCCTGCGTGATCACGTAGAGCGGGACATGGGCCGGTCTCATCACCGGTCTCCTTTATCGCGCGTCACCGCGACAACGCTCTCGGCCGCGCCCTCGCGGCAGCGCCCATCGGCCCCGTTCCGGGGTCGAAAAGTTCTACCCCCTACAGGTTGTAGTCACAGCAAGCCGTTGCTGATTCCGTAGTCGGATGTCAGCAATTCCTGCCTTTCGGCTGGAAAGGTCCGTAACGGTGTCACCGGAGCGCGAGTTGCGTTTCGGTGTCCTGATGACGGTCTCGCGTTTCCTGCTGCCGTTGGTGCGGCAGGGTTGCGCCACCTGCCCGCCCACCCGCGGCCTTGCGGCTGCGGGTGGTGATACGGGTCTTCTGGTCGGCTCCACGCGGTTTCGGCGTTTGCGCGCCCGGGTCTCCGGCCACTCCGGTACCCGTTGTTTCTGCCGTCGCGAGGGCGGCGAGGTTGCGGGCTGCGTTCTCGTCCCGGTCGATAACCAGGTCGCAGGCATCGCAGGTGAACACTCGGACGTGCAGCGGCAGCTTGGCTTTCACGGCGCCGCAGGCCGAGCAGGTCTTGCTGGAGGGATACCAGCGGTCGGCTACTATCCGCCGACCGCCGTTCCATGCGGTTTTGTACTCCACCTGCCGGCGGATCTCTGCGAAGCCGGCGTCGGCGATCTTGCGGGCCAGGCGGCGGTTACGGAGCATGCCGGCCACGTTGAGGTCTTCGACCACGACGGTGGCGTACTCGGCGGTGATGGCGGTGGTGAGTTTGTGCAGGCCGTCAGCGCGTAGATTCGCCACCCGGTGGTGCACACGGTTACGTTCGGCGTTGGCGATCGCCCACCGCCTGGACGGCTGCCGTCCGGTGCGCCGGTCCGGCCCCTGCCGGCGGGTCACCCGGCGAGAGAGCCGTTTGAGGTGCTTGAGCGCGCCGTCGTAGTGCGCCGGGTTCGGCACGAACCGCACCGTGCCCTGGCTGTCGGCGATCACCGCGAGACACGTCACGCCCAGGTCCACACCCGCCGCCACGTCCGGGCGCGTCGGAGCGCGGTCGGTGGCACGCTGGATCTCGACCTGGAACGAGACGAACCACCGGCCCCGCTCGAACCTGACCGTGGCGGACAGGATCCGGGCGGTGCCGTTGGCGATGCGGCGTTGCAGCTTCCGGGTCGACTCGTGGGTGCGGATCGCCCCGAGCCGCGGCAGCGTCACGTGCCGCCGGTCCGGCTCCACCCGGATGGCGCCGGTGGTGAACCGGCAGGCAAGCCGCGTCTTGTGCTTGGACTTGCGCCGGGGCATGCCCACCCGCTTGCCCTCACGCTGCCCGCGCTTGGACATGGCGTAGTTGTCGAACGCCGCCGCCGCGTTCGCCAGGCCCGTGCCGTACGCCTCCTTGGAGTTCTCCTGCCACCAGCCGGCGAAACGCGGGTCGGTCTTCTTGACCTCGTTGAACACCTTCCGCAACGCCAGCAGCGACCACGGCCGCCACGGCGTCAACTCCTCCTCGGCGATGCCGTACGACGCCTCCGCCTTCCGCTGCCACCACGACGCCATCACCCACGAGACGGCCCAGTTGTATGCGGCGCGAGCCGCACCACAGTGCGACCGCAGCCGCTGCCCCTGCGTGACGTTCGGATCCAACGCGAACCGGAACGCCTGCACCACGAAACCGGGCCGCGGCTCGAACTTCTTCACACCGACGGCTCCTCGCCGGTCACGACGGCCAGAGCACGAGCGGCGCGGTTCTTCGCCACCCGCTGCCCGTACAGCCGGGCACACATCGACCTCAGCACACCGGCCATGTCCTCGACCAGGTCGTCCGTGGATTCCTCCGGGTCGAGGACCACCAGGCGACGCCCGGACGCCGCGAGCGCGGCCTGCAGGTGCTCCACACCGAACCGAGCCAGCCGATCCTTGTGCTCGACGACGATCACCGCCGCAGTCGGGTCGGCGAGGAGGCGATGCAGCTTACGGCGCTTGCCGTCCAGGCCAGAGCCGATCTCAGTCACGATCTCCGCCACGGCGAGGCCCTGAGCGTTCGCCCCCTCCACAACCGCACAGTCTGACGGTCCAGGTCACTCTTCTGGCCACTAGAGGAGACACGGCAGTAGGCGACCACCCGACCGGCCGCCGACGGCGCCTCTTCCACGATCCACGTACCAGACGGCGCCTGACGGACAGGCACGGGCATCTTGCCGTCCTTCACCCACCGCCAAGCGGTCTGATAGGTCACCCCCTGCCGGCGAGCCGAGTCCGAGAGCTTCACACCGCCACCATACCCGACCATATCCGACCATGATTGCCCATAAAACCAGGATCTGTTGCCAACCCCACCCGCCCGCCATCCACACTTGCGGCATACCCCTAGGGGGTATATGTTTCGGGGTGGAGGTGGACCCCCATGACACGTCACCACACCGGCCACGCCGCCGTTGCCAACGCACATGACCATTCGCACGGGGCACACGAGCCTCGGATGGCCGAGCGCCACCAGGTGCACCCGGTGGCGCCGCACTCCGGGGAACACGGCCAACACCATGACCACGACGCGGCGCATGCCGGCCACGGCGGCGGGCACGACAAGCACGCTGGACACGACCCGGAGCAGTTCCGGCGGAAGTTCTGGCTGAGCCTGGCGCTGACCGTGCCGATCGTGGCGACCAGCCACATGGTCATGGACTGGTTCGGTTACGCCCTCGACTTCCCCGGCATGGTCTGGGTCGGTCCCATCCTCGGATCCCTGGTGTTCGCCTACGGTGGCTGGCCGTTCCTGGTCGGAGGTATCCGCGAGGTCCGCGACCGTGCGCCCGGCATGATGCTGCTGATCTCGATGGCCATCACCGTCGCCTACGCAGCCTCGCTGGCGACCAGCCTCGGCGGGTTCAGCCTCGACTTCTGGTGGGAACTGGCGGCGCTGGTGACCATCATGCTGCTTGGCCACTGGCAGGAGATGAAGGCGATCGGCCAGGCCCAGGGAGCCCTGGCAGCTCTCGCCGCGTTGCTGCCCCACGAAGCCGAACGCCTCGACGAGGCGGAGCAGCCACACCGGGTACCGGTGAGCGAGCTGCGAGTCGGCGACCTACTGCTGGTGCGCTCTGGCGGCCGCGTGCCAGCCGACGGGCGCATCGTCGACGGCGCCGCAGAACTGGACGAGTCGATGATCACGGGGGAGTCCCGGCCGGTGCCGCGCGCCGTCGGGGACCGCGTGGTCGCCGGCACCGTGGCTACCGACTCCGCCCTACGGGTGCGCGTCGACGCCGTCGGCGAGGACACCGCACTGGCCGGCATCGGCCGGCTCGTCGCCCAGGCGCAGGCATCCGCCGGCCGTGCCCAGGTGCTCGCCGACCGGTTCGCCGCCTGGCTGTTCTACCTCGCCACCGCCGCCGCGCTGATCACCTTTGGCGCATGGTGGGCACTCGGCGACATCGACGAGGCCGTGGTCCGCACCGTGACCGTCCTGGTGATCGCATGCCCCCACGCCCTCGGGCTGGCCATCCCGCTGGTGATCGCGCTGTCGACCGCCGTGTCGGCCAGAGCCGGCATCCTGGTCAAGGACCGCCTGGCCCTGGAACGCATGCGGGGCGTGGACGCGGTGCTGTTCGACAAGACCGGCACCCTGACCAAGGGCGCCCACACCGTCACCGCCACCGCCGCGACCGCCGGGCTCACCGAGGACGAGGTGCTGCGGATCGCCGGCGCGGTCGAGGCCGACAGCGAACACCCACTCGCCCGGGCCCTGGTCAACGCATCCCGGGACCGCGGCCTGACCGCCAACGCCCGCGACTTCCGGTCCCTGACCGGACGGGGTGTCCAGGCCGTCGTCGACGGCGCCTCGTACGCCGTCGGCGGCCCCGCCCTGCTGCGGGAACTCGACGCGACCGTGCCCGCCGACCTCACGGCCGCCAGCGACCGCTGGTCGGCCCGGGGCGCCGCCGTCCTGCACCTGGTGCGGCTACCAGCCGACGGCCGACCCGAACCGATCGGCGCGTTCGCGCTCGAGGACGAGGTGCGGCCGGAAGCCCGGCAGGCGATCGCCGAGCTGCGGGAACAGGGCGTGAAGAAGATCGTGATGATCACCGGGGACGCCCGGCCAGTCGCCGAGGCGGTCGCCGCCGACCTGGGCTTCCGGCCCGGCGTGGACGAGGTGTTCGCCGAGGTTCTTCCCGCGGACAAGGACCGCGCGGTGGCCGGGTTGCAGGCGCGGGGCCTGACGGTGGCCATGGTCGGCGACGGGGTCAACGACGCGCCTGCCCTGGCCCGCGCCGATGTCGGCATCGCGATCGGAGCCGGCACGGACGTGGCGATCGAGTCCGCCGGCGTGGTGCTGGCCTCCTCCGACCCGCGCGGGGTCACCGGTGTGATCCGGTTGTCCCGGGCGTCCTACCGGAAGATGGTGCAGAACCTGGCCTGGGCGGCCGGCTACAACGTCGTGGCCATCCCGGTCGCGGCCGGTGCCCTGGCCTGGGCGGGATCGCGCTCAGCCCGGCCGTCGGCGCTGTGTTGATGTCCGCGTCGACCATCGTGGTGGCGCTCAACGCGCAGCTGCTGCGACGGGTCCGCCTCACTCCTGGACGCGACTGAGCAGCTGAGACATCGGCCCGGCCGGTCCGCAGCCGGCCGGGCCGATGTCGCCGACAAGCCCGGTTGCGTTCACGTGGTTCGACATCCCCAACCTGACCCCTGACGAGGCGCGTTGATCCTGACCCCTCTCGGCAGCATTCGGACCAACTAGTCTAGGTATGGGATGAAAAGCTCGATGGTGAACGAACCGAGCATGCGGAGGCAGAGGCTGCTGCGGGTGGTGCTGCTCGTCGCATTGGCGTTCGGCGTGTTCGGCATGCACACCTTCGGCCACCCACCCGACCTCCGATGCTCCGTCGCCGGCGACATGGCGACCGCCGCGCACGAGATCGACCATGTATCGGCCCCGGAGCAGGGCCGCGACAGCTCGCACGGCTACGGCGACGACCTTCACGCGTTCACCGTGTGCCTGGCGGTGCTGGGCGCCGCCCTGGTCCTCATCTCGCTGACGATGCTGCGGCAGCGCCGGTGGAACCTCGCCATGCCGGCCGACGCCCAGCGATGGGCGACGGGCCGGCGTCGGGCTCCACCGCCCCGCCCCATCGGTCTACGTCTCACCGCTGCGTCGGTCCTGCGGACATAGGAAGCGCGTGAATCCGGCCTGCCCGGATCCGACGGCCCTTTCCCAGACCTAACGACAAGGACTACGTACCCGATGAAGCGAACCATCCTGCTCCGCAGCGCCCTCGCGGGCGTCGCCCTGTCCGCTCTGCTCGTCACCACCGCCTGCAGCGGCGGTGACGACACGGCCGGCATGGAGCACGGCAACAGCAGCCCGTCAACGAGCGCCTCGTCAGCGGCCAACACCACCTTCAACGACGCGGACGTGATGTTCGCCCAGATGATGATCCCGCACCACCAGCAGGCGGTCGAGATGGCCGACCTGGCCCCGACCCGGGCGAGCGACCCGGAGCTGACGGAACTCGCTGCCAAGATTAAGGCGGCGCAGGATCCCGAGATCACCACCATGAAGGGGTGGCTCACGGCGTGGGGGAAGCCCACCGACCTCCCCAGCAACCACAGCATGCCCGGCACGAGTTCCGCGCCCGGGCACAACATGCCGGGGATGTCGGTCTCGCCCGGCCATGACATGCCGGGCATGAACTTGAACATGCCCGGCATGATGTCCGCGCAGGAGATGGCGGACCTCACCGCGGCCAAGGGCGCCGCGTTCGACAAGAAGTTCGCCGAGATGATGATCGCCCACCACAACGGCGCCATCGAGATGGCCAAGACCGAACAGGCCAACGGCAGCAACCCCGAGGCCAAGGCGCTCGCCGCCAAGATCGCCGCGGACCAGGCCGCCGAGGTGCAGACCCTGCAGAAGATCCTCGACCGCCGGTAAGCGGCGTCTCTCCGGCCGGGCCGGTCGGGGACGACACCTACTGGATGTCCGCGTCCGATCTGGCCCACTGGTCCGTCTCGCGCGGCTACTCGGCCTGACCGCACCAGCGCAGCGGCCCCTCACCCTCGGGCGAGGGGCCGCTGCAACACCCCTGGCTGCCGCTGGCTCGGGAAGCCCCATCCGCCGTCCGTCTGCTCGTCGAACTACAGGCAGACGCCGTGGCGGTACGTGAATGCGGCCGTGCGGGGTGCTCTCCCGGCCTTCGCAGGCGCCGCACCCGCCGTCGGCCCTATCCATGGCGGGCGGGGAAGTGGGATTTGACTGCACGGCTTCAGTCGCCTCCTGCGCACGGCCGAAATCTTGCCGCTCGCGCTGAGGTAGTGCGTCAGCCAGCGAGGTCACTCGGCTGTCGGTCGACAGTGTCCAGGTGCGCTCGTAGTTGGTCATCGGTGGGCTCGACCAGGAAACTGCCGTTGGGCCATAGCAGGGTGGGAATGCGTCGTTGCCCCCGCTGCAGGTGCCGGACGAGCTCAGTCGCGGTTTCGTCCTCGTCAAGGTCGACGTAGGTGTAGGCGATGCCGGCCTGGTCGAGCAGGGCACGGCTGCGCCGGACGTCGGGGCACCAGCCGGTGCCGTACACGACGAGTTCGTCGTGGTGGGGAAGATCGTCGGCGGTCATGTTGGTCTCCTCGTCGCTGGGGCGTTTGGCAAGGCCCGCATCCCCAGGGTGTCAGACGGCGCCGTGGGGATGCGGTGCGCCGGCAGGTCAGTCCGCGAGCTGGTAGCCGGCTCGCTGCAGGGCGGCGCGGACAGCAGCGGTGTCCAGCGGATTCTCGCTGAGAACGCTGATGGTGCCGGCGGCCACGTCGGCCTGGACGTCGGTCACGCCCGGGATCTCGGAGACGTGTCCGGTCACCTTATTGGCGCAGCCGCCGCAGGTCATGCCCGACACCTGGTAGGTGCTTCGGGTTCCTGCGTTCGTGTCGGCCGCAGGGGCGCTGTCGATCGTGACGCTGCCGCAGCCGCAGTTCGATTCGTTGCCGCACATGTGGATCTCCTCGTTGTCGCGGACGGTGCCGTGGCGGTACGCAAGGCAGCCGTTGTAGCGGCGGGCCAGCGACCCGTCAGCCGGCGTCCCGAAGATACCCCTCCACGGTATGCGTCTCAAGGTGTCGGCAGAACCTCGCATGCTTCAGCAGATGTAGGCCGCGTCACTTGACCATCAATACGGGAACGGGGTAGAAAATCTGCGCTACCGGTACCCCCTATGGGTAGCAGAAGGAGTGATCACGATGTCATCGACATCGAAGCGCTGGTGGGGCCTCGGACTCATCGCCCTCGCCCAGTTCATGGTCATCATGGACACCTCGATCATCGGCGTCGCACTACCACGCATGCAGGCCGACCTCGGGTTCTCACCCGAGAACCTGTCCTGGGTCTTCAACGCCTACGTCGTCGCGTTCGGCGGCCTGCTCCTGCTCGGTGGCCGACTGTCCGACCTCTTCGGCGCCCGACGCATGTTCGCCGCCGGCTGGCTCATCCTGCTCATCGGCTCCGCCATCGCCGGCCTGGCCGACAGCGTCGCCGTCGAACTCACCGCCCGCGCCGTACAAGGAGCCGGCGCGGCGCTGATCGCCCCGTCCGCGCTCACCCTGCTGATGATGCTCTTCGGCACCGAACCCAAAGAACTCACCCGGGCGCTTGCCCTCTACGGCGCCGCGGCGCCCGCCGGCGGCACCGCCGGTGTCTTCCTCGGCGGCGTCATCACCGAATACATCAGCTGGCCCTGGGTCTTCTACATCAACATTCCGGTCGCGGTGCTGGCGCTGGTGGCCACCCCGGCGCTGATGCCCGCTGGCGGCATGCGCCGCGGATCGCTGGACGTCCTCGGCGCGCTCACTGTCACCGTCGGGCTCGGCGCCGCCGTCTACGGCATCGTCCGCGCCCCCGAGGTCGGCTGGGCCTCCGGTCAGACCTGGCTGGTCCTCGCCGGGGCCGTCGTCGCCCTGGTGGCGTTCGTCGCCATCCAGGCGGTCCGCCGGGAGCCGCTGATGCGGCTGTCGATCTTCCGGGCCCCGAACCTCGCCGCCGCCAACGTCGCCCAACTGCTGCTCGGGGCGGCGTGGATCCCGATGTGGTTCTTCCTCAACCTCTACCTGCAGCAGGTGCTTGGTTACAGCGCCTTCCCCAGCGGCGCCGCGCTGCTGCCGATGACGATCCTCATCATGATCGGGATGATCCTCCTCGCCCCGCGGGCCATCGCCCGGTTCGGGCCCAAACCCATGGTGGTCACCGGCCTCGCGATCCTCGCCGTCGGACTCGGCTGGCTCGCCCTGATCCGCCCCGACGGCAGCTTCACCGTGGACGTCCTGCCCGCCTCCCTGGTCGCTGCGCTGGGCATGTCCCTGGCGTTCATCCCGTCACTCGGCACGGCCATCTCCAGCGCCCGACCCGAGGAGGGCGGCCTCGCCTCCGGCATCGTCAACACCAGCTACCAGGTCGGCTCGGCGCTCGGCCTGGCCGCCATGACCGCGGTCGCCTCCTCCGCCGGTGCCGACCGGCTCGGCGACCTGCCTGCCCTCACCGACGGGTACTCCGCCGCCTTCGTCGGTGCCGGGTTCATCGCCGCAGCGGGCGCCGTCACCGCCGGTCTCACCCTGCGCGCTGCAAAGCGCCAGCCGGCCAGTGACGCCGAGCCACTGCGGGTGGGCTGACCCGAACGGAGCTTGTTTGACGCTGGTGGGCCAGCCACACGTGGCTGATCCACCGGCGTCGGCATGCGGCAAGTGCCCGGCCCGGCACGAGACGCCGCGTTGTGAGGGTCGAACTGTTCGGCGTCGGCGAAGCGGGCGCCGATGGGGGGACTGCCGCTCGACGAGCCCATTGGCGGCTCCGCCCTTGGTCCGCCGATCCGCACCCCGGCCGCCGGCGTCGGAGGCTCCCCGCCGTCCGCAACTCGAGCGGTCGCAGGCGCTGTGGCAGCCTACGTTTCAGCGTTGACGAGGATCGCGGTGGCCAGCACGACGGCCAACATCAGCAACGCCTCGACCAGGACCGTACGGCGCAACTGGTGAGTCGTGTCCATCGCGCGGTCGTCCAGCCGGGGCACTACGTGCTTGGTGTTGTAGAGCCCGAAGAGCGCAACAACTGCTACCAGGGCGACCTTGATGAGGAGCACGCGCCCCTGCTCGTCGCTGTAGCGGCGCTGCCCGCCCACACGCGGTACTACGGGAAGTAGGCCACGCCGTTCGTAGAAGTGCACCGCAGATACCCGAAGCCCCAGCCGGGCGGCGGCCTGTCCGACAGTGAGCATGCGACCATTTGACCTCAACCCAGGTTGAGGCGACAAGGTGGACATCATGGCCGATCCAATCCCTCGCGCTACCCTCAATCCATTCAAAATCCCGTCCGGGCCGCTTGGATGGCTGGCCGGTTGGGTGATGGGCCGTGACGACTCCGCTCACCGAGAGTTACTCGATCTGCTGCCGCCGGCACCGGGGCCCGCAGCTGCGAAGTCGGGTTCGGCCCGGCCAGTTGCTTCAGCTACTTGTGACCCGCGACCCGGTCGCGCAGGTATGCGGGGTGGACCCCTCCCGGGTCATGGTGGCGCAAGCCCACCGCCGTTTGCGTCGTCTCGGCGCCGCCGAGCGGTCTGACCTGCGGCTAGGCGCCGCGGGAGCGCTGCCGTTTCCCGACCGCCACGTTGATCATGTCGTCGCGGTCAACACCGCCGCAATGTGGCCTGACCTGCAGGCGGCATTGGTCGACCCCCGGAGGGTGATGCGCCCCGGCGGTACCCTCCTGATCGCCTGGCATTCCGCCCATTCACCCCGGCGGGTTCAGCGGGCCCTTGCCAGGCCGGAACGTGGTGGGGTGAGACGATGGCGGCGATGCGGCAGGTATTTGGCAAAGTCGACCGCCACGAGCTGACGTACTTGACGGTCTGTGCCGCGACCGCAACCTGAGCCCGCCTGCGTGCTGTTGAACGGCGATCGAGATGCCCAGGGGCGTCTGAGGTGACCGGGCGCATCGCTCTTAGGGTGGGATAGGCGACGTAGGTGGCGTCGGCTCTGACCTGTACCTCGAACTCGCCGTCCTCTGCTGGCCCGCGATCGTAGGCGAAGTGGATCATGCAGGTCCAGTCGGGGCCGGGTCCGACGTCGCTGACCTTGGGGCCACCGCGGTCGCAAGCGGCCGAGGCGCTGATACTCGCGGCGGTTACCCCGGGCTCGCCGAGGATGTCCGCCGCCGCTACCAGATCCTCGACGAGGTGTCGGACGGCGAAGCGGACATCCGCTCCAACGTCATCGACTGCACGTCGCCACCCTGCGGTCAAGATCGACAAACCGTTCGGTCGGCACGCCATCGAAACCTCCGCGGCGTCGGCTATCGCCTCCGCCCCGACGGCGGCTGGCATGGGCATCCGGTCTCGTTCGTGGGCCCCGCGGTGGGGCGGGTTGCCGCTGCGCGTCCGGCTAGTCGCGGGCTTCGCCGCCGCGATGCCGGTGCTGCTCGCCGGCGCGGGCGCGTTCGTGCACCTGCGGGTGCGCTACGCCCTCGACCTGCGCCTCGACCAGGATTTGGACGTCCTGTCCGCGCAGCTCACCGACGTCGCTAGCATTGGCACGCCCTGCCCACGGCCGTCAGGGCCGGACCGGGGGAGTACTGCCAGCTCCTCGACTCCGCCAATCACGTCCTCGCTGCCAGCCCCGGCCTACCCGCCGGTTCCCTACTCACCGGACAGCTCAAGCAGGCCCTGCGCCAGCCGGTGCGGGCCGACCGAGGCATCCTGCTTCCGATCAGCACCCGCCCGCTGCGCCTGTACGCCGTCCTGGTCCGGCCCGATGCATTCCCGGCGGCGGGCCAGCCGGCGGTCACCGTCGCCGCGGTCAGCCGCGACCAACGCGATGAGGCCCTGCGCGAACTAATCGGCCAACTCGCCCTGGCCAACCTCGCCGCCCTCGTCGGCTACCGCGAGCGTGCCAGCTGAGCTCCCCCGGTTTTTTGGTCGTCCACCACGATGTGCCGCGCCTCTGGGTGCGACTGGTCGAGGGTCTGCTGCATGATCTCAGCGCCCTGGGTCGAGATCGAGTCGTTCTGTAGGTGCAGCTTCAAGCTCTCAGTGGACCTGCCGGCGTGCATGAGGACTGGATCGGGGGTGACCTTGATGGTCGGTTCGTTGGTGTGCCACCGGGCGGTGTCCAGCGTGATGAACGGTGTGTTCTTGCGCTGCTCGACGAACGTCAGCCAGCCACGGGTGATCTCATGTAGTGGCTGCGCAGCTGCCGGCGGCGGTTCTGGAAGTTTCAGTAGCGACTACAGGAGGTTGTGCTTACGGGCGAAGTCCGGGAATTCTGCTCCGGAGCAGGGCAGACGAGCACCAGTTGCTCTCAGTGCCTCAATGAGGTTCCCCGCAGCCGTCAGGGTTTGCTTGCCGTCCCGGCAGGCCCCCGCGAGAAGCCAGATGGTGCCGTGGACGTGGGCGTCGTGGGCACGGGCGACCTGCGTCGCGTTCCTGTCGTCCGTGATGGCCACGCCTCCCCGCAGTTCGGCGGCCGCGAGAACGGACGCTTCCCCGAGGTCGCGCTCACCCGAGCCGAGCCGCGCGGCCCATTTGGTAAAGCACCGCACCTCATCGAGCGTGTCCAGCTGGGCAGTGGTCAGCCAGTCCGCCTCGCAAGCGACGGCCAGTTCACGATGATCCTCAGATCCCGCCCGCAACTCCTCCCGAACCACCTGGGTCGTCCAACAGTCAGCATCGAGCAGCAGATCCTGCAAGACGTCTAGCCGGTCAGCGAGAGTGAAGTGGCTGAGAACCATCGTGTCGAGTACAAGGACGGAGGCGGCTTGCGCCGACCGGCTCACGGCGCGATCTCCAGGTCGTCCTCCTGCGGTAGATCCGCCTCGGCGATGTGGCCATGCATCAACTCCAGAGCCCTGGCCCGGGTGATTCGCCTGTTCCGCAACGCTTCCATCACGGCCTTTGCGTAGGCGGGCGATACCCGCACCGACGCAAGGTCGGGCTGCGGTGCCCAGCCCAACGCCTCCATGAACTCCACGTGGGTCGGCCGAACCTGGCTCCAGGCCCTACGCGTCTCTGCGTCGATGGTCCCTGCCTGCTCAGCCTGCCGCAACGCCAGTAACCAAGAGGTACGGTATCGAGCCGCATAGCTCACGATCTGATCCCGGCTCACCGTCCCGCGGGCTCCGGCTGCGGCAATCGCTTGCACGGGCAGCAGCAGTTCCGCGGCGAAGGCATCAATCACCGCCTCCCGTTCTGCACGCGAGGCACTCACGCCGAGGTCGGCGGAATACTCATCACCAATGATGAGATGCCCCAACTCATGTGCAGCGGTAGCCCGACGGCGGCCAGGATCGCCCGTAGTGCTCACGACAGCAACGGCGATGTCGCCCTCGATGAGCGATGCGCCGTCGCCTGGCAGGTCGGTGACCAGAACCCACTGACCTGCGCGCTCACAGACGTCCATGATGCTGCCGATCGGTTCATCACCGAGCGCGAACCGCTGTCGCAACCACCGGGCTGTCTGACGCGCATCGTCCTCGGATGCCACCGGGTGCGGGTAGCGAAGCAGCGGACGGGTACGCAATACCC
>NZ_JBEYER010000143.1:0-13272 GCF_040634005.1 Micromonospora sp. NPDC007271 | reverse complement strand
CACGGGTCAACGTTTCAGCAGGTTAACCTGCCTTCACCAAGGCTGACACAGAGGGCGGCCGGGACTTCCTGCACGGCCGGATCACGGTGATCGGCAGCGTGGACCACGTCCAGCAGACGTGGTTGTGGTCCTGGGCCAACGACTCCTTGCCGAAGGCTGTGCTCGGTGGCATCACCGCCGTGCGTCGCTACGGCGAAGAGCACGTGTTTCCCCTGTTGATCTGGTCGAGCTTTCGCGCTGAGCAGAAGCCGGTGGCGCAGGCCAGGATCGTCGCTGCCGACGTGCTGGCCGCCGAGGGTCTGTGGTTCGAACCCGGCGATGAGGTGGACCTACATTTCGCCGTTCACGATCTGCGCCGGGCCTGATCGGCGACCGCAGCAGGAGCGGGCAGGATCGGTGGACACGCCGCATGGACGCGGGATCGGCAGGCTTTGATGTTGCGCACGGGCTGGTCGGTGGTGCGTCGGATGGTCCCACAGCGTTTCCGTCATCGTCACGATGCCCTCGGTGGTACGGGGATTGCCGCCGGCTCGTCGGCCCACATACGTTGCGGCTTGCTTTCGAAGCTGGCAACACGCCTTCGGGCCGCGACGAACCTCGCCAAGCACAGCGCTGATCGCGCCCAGCCCGACGAAGCATCGAGCCGGGCGCGTCGAGCGAGCTATGCCACGAAGCGGGAACGGCGTCGGCGTCCGACCAGGTAGCCAGCGCCGCCAAGGAGCAGAAGGGCACCGCCGATGCCGGCCACGGTTGCGGTGTCGTCACCGGTGACGGGCAGCCCACCGCCCTCGCCGCCGCCGGGAGCGCCCAGGCTGGCGGAGGAAGCAGGGGTCGGTGCAACGGTCGTCGTGGCGCTGGGCGTGGCGCTCGGTGTGGGCGTGGGCTGCGAGGTTGCTGTCGGTGCGGGCTGAGACGCGCAGTCAAGCGCACGTGCGGCGTACAGGCCGTTGTTCAGGTAAGCCAGGTAGGCGTCGACGGTCCCCTCATCAAGCGCCTTCTGCGCGGCCGCCTTCACGTTGGCGCCAGCGCCCGTCAACGTCCGGACCACCGTGACCCGCAGAGCCGTTGACCAGGCGTTCTGCACGTCCGCCTTGAGGAATGCGCGCAGATCATCCGCGGTGCCGTCCAGGCGCTCCTGAATGGCGTCAGGCAGAACGGACAACGAGTCGGCGTTTGCCGCGGCCAGGATCTGGTTGGCCAACACGCGCACCTCTACATTGGTGGCGGTATCCAGGTCGATGGTGAGAAGCTCGCGGGTGTCCTTGTACACCTTGCGCTCGACCGTTTGGCAGGCCTCGTTCAGCCCGGGCGGTTCGGTTTGAGCCAGCGCCGGTGCCGCCGGAATCAGAAAGACCAGCGCCACTAGGCCGCCGGCCGGTATCTTCCATCGCATGTGGATCTTCCTCCCCGCTTCAGGCCAAAACATGGAGATATTACCGTCAGTGGGCGGAAAAGCAACAAGGGATTGATTCGTCGAGGATGCCCAGGGCTTCCGACCAGAGGAGGCCTCGGCGCCGAGGAGGGCTGACATCCTGGACTGCACAATGAGCGCCTGTACGACGAGCGGTCGCTGCTCAGGCCCCTCCACAAGGGATGAAAGACCCACCACCTGGATCATTTTGGTAGGAACTCTTAGCAGGCTGGGCGGACTGAGATGGTCCGAGGGATGGTTCCCGCCGTGCCCGTTGCGTGCCCGTTCGAGCGGGAGCCGAGGGTCAACGGCGGTCAGATCCTGGACGTGCCCGCCGGCACTGCAAGGCAGGTGGGGCCGGGTCACGGGGTGTGACTACCGGCCGTATCCACACTTCCTAAGACCGTGCTCTATCTGGTCGCGCAGCTAGCCTGCCCTGCGGATTCGCCATTCTCGCCTTATGTTTGTTGGTCGCGTGTGCCTATTGCTGTGCTCGCTTGCGGAAGATTTGCAGAGGCTTCTGGGAGTCATTCCCAGCCCGACTTTCGGGCGATTCGGCGCGGTCGGTGTGCCGCCCTCAGGCTTCGCTGTTTCGTGGGCGAGTCTCAGGCCCGCGAGGGCAGCGCCCTGCATAGTGGCGAACTTCGCTGCGGATGCCGGGTTTGCATCACCGGCTACAGCAGCCTCTTCACATGCTTGAGCGTCTCCCGGACCACCCGGTGGAAGTCTTCCCTGCGCCGGTCGGCTGGAGGCAACACATCGCCCCCGTCTAGAGTGCGGCTCGCCTTGATGAGAAAATCGGCTGCCTCGCCTGCACTGCGACGAACTGCAGGCCGTCTGGACTGCGTCCGCTTCTGCGCCAGTACTGTCAGGTTGTTGATTTCCTGTCGCAGCTTTTCCAAGTCGCGCCTGTACTTGTCGGCTCGTGCCTGCTCGAAGAAGCCCAGTTTCCCGCCCCCGATGCGAGCGCTTTCGGGGGCTAGCGTATGTGCGGCGGTGTTCTGGGCTAGCACTCGCCCGTCCCCGCTGTAGGCAAATAGCGGCATGTTGGTCGCGTTGGCCCATTGAAGGGCTTGCGCCGTATAGCCGTTGAGGCTGTAGAAGAAGGGCTTGGCGGCCATGGCTTGGGCCACGCCGAAGAGGTCACGAAGTGGTGGTTGACCGACGGGCTGTGCCCAGTGCTTGACTTGCGCCACGGCACCCGTCGCCAGGACGTCCACTCCCGCGTCAGCGCCCCCCTGGGTGCATCGAGCATCGGAGTAGCCGAGCAACCTCAAGTGCCATACGGCCAGTTTCTCGGCCTGCCTCCAGTCGACTGCGGGTGGGCCGAGGCCTGACGGGTGTGCGGCGCCGGTTGCGGTGTGAGGTGGTGTCTCGCCCAGCGGCCCGCCTGCGCCAAAGTTCCCTTCGGCGGCTGGCGCGCCCTCGCAGGCCAGAGCCTGCCCCAGGCGGACCAGCGCGGCCTGAGGCACGTCCTCAATCTTCAACCGCTTGGCAGGTGTGTGCAGTACGGCCGTACCGTGCCCCGGCTTAGCAAAGCGTGGTTGTAGTAGCTCAAGCCTCACGGTGGGCGCCGGAACGGTCAGCGGCGGCGGACCAGCGGAGGCGAGGAGACCAACTGGAACTACGAGCACTCTTCCGTCGGCCACGACCACTGCAGTCGCGACACCGCCGTTCCGCCCTCGCGCGAGGGCCGTGACACGCAGGGCTGGACCTAGCGCGTCGAGGAGTGCCTGGCTGTCGCGGATGTCTTTGCAGCCGGACTCCCTGAACAACGGCGCGGTTCGCGGATCGGTTGATAACAAGGGCGGCAGGGGCACCACCGTTTTGTACTGCAGGTTGCTCGTACGGCGCCATGGGCCTGTTGGCCCTTCCTGCGATACGTGCGCATGCTTCCGCGCGCCGGGCACGGGCGGCAATATGTCCCACGTGGCAACTACGACAAGGCAGCAGCAGGTACTTCAGGCGCGAGGGGCCCTCATCATGGCAGCCCGTCGCCGCTCGCTGGTGACGTACAAGGAGCTGGGCATCGCAATCGGCATGGTTGGGGTGCCTCTCGGCCACCACATGCCGCCAGTGCTCAATGAACTCTCCGATCTGTGCATCGCCGCTGGCGAGCCCTCGCTGGCAGCCCTCGTAATCAACTCCGAGACGGGGGCACCGGGCAAAGGTTTCGACGACGGGGGTGTTCCATGGCACAGCTCGGTTCAAGAGGTCTTCCGCTACTGGGCCAAGCAATAGAGATCCCAGCGCGTTCCACGGTGCCTTCCTCGGCGTCGCCTACCGCACCGCCCGCCCCGCCAGTCCTGCCCCTAACGGCCGCTGGGGCCTGCAACCGAAAACACCCTGAGGCTTCCCCTTCGGGAACCCTCACGGCACCGCAACCCGGCCGCATGTACCGGTGTAGGTCGGCGGTCGCGCGGACACCAACGCGCTGCCGCTCGCTACGCCGGGCCCAGGCGCCGGAGCGCGCATAGGAAGGCTTTCACAGGCAGACTGCCGAATGCCTGCTCGGGGGCGTCTGGACGAGTCGCAGCAGCCCAAACCATTGCCGGAAGCGGCGGCGACGACCGCTACACGCCCTGCGTCACCCAGGTCGGCGGCGATGCCGTCGCCGTGCGCAGCTTCGCTTCGACTGGGAATTCGTGAAGGATCAGCCGGATGCGCGCCTCCTCGCGCTCCTCAGGCGTGAACAACGGCTCGAACCATGGGAGTAGCGCAGCGAACTCCACGCTGTCCGCCAGCCGTCCCATCGAGTAGAGCCGCTGGAACCCGTACGAGGTGTGTCGTGGGCTGGCCAGGAGCAGCTTGGTTGCCTGCACCGCGTCGCCGGCCGACCGGACCATTTCCAGGAACTGCGTCGGGCTGTAGCCCAGCCTTCGCAGCTGCGGGATTCCCTCGTGAATGAAGGCGTTGTACCTGGCGACGAGCTGAGCTGTGTCATGGTTCACGAGACTCTCCGGATGCTCAGACTTGGTCCAACGGATCGGACTCGGCTGGTCTGGGCGCGACGAGCGGGGGTAGCCGCCGACGCTATGCCCGCCTCACGCCGGTGACCGCGACCAAGCCGACCGCCGTCGCCAGCAGCATGAGCCAAACAAGCCGATTCCCACCGGCTCTGTCGGCCATGCGACACCGTTCCGGGCCTCACCGGCCAGCACCAGCCCACTGGCTGGCGGCATCATCGGTCGATATGCGTACCCGAATCAGCATCCTCGCCGTGGCCGCCGCCCTGCTCGGGGTCACGGCTTGTGGCGACAGCAAGCCCAGCGCACCCTCCGCGCCAGTCCCGGCCGAGACCAGCCTCTCGCAGGCCCAGACCCCGCCAGCACCGGCCGTCCCGTTTGATGCGAAGACCATGCTCGAAAAGCTGACCGACGCGGACGTAGGCCTCGCCAAGGGGACCGTGCAGGACGAGGATACCGACCCGAACAATCTCCTCGGCCGGCCCAACGGCTACACCTCCCGCGCTTCGGCTGACCTACCAGGCGGTGCAAAAGACGGCGACAAGTACAGCATCGAACGCGGTTTGGTGATCGAGGTCTTCGCGACGAAGGACGACGCTGACCGGCGGTCGACGTTTATCCAGGACTCGTTGAGGTCGATGCCGATCCTCGGCACCGAGTACCACTACCGGGCCGATGGGGGCCGAGTGCTGGTGCGGGTAACGGGAAAGGTCAAGCCGTCGGCATCGAAGAAGATCGAGCAGGTCGTCGCCAGCCTGTGACCGGACAAGGCTCCGCCACGATGATCTCGTGATCCGGGCGTATCAGAGCATGCCTCTGCAAGATCAGGCACCACGGGGCATCTAATCCCTCACTGGCTGTCGCTTGTCTGCGCTCAGCACCAGCGGTACCCGACCTCGCCCAGATCGCCCGCCGGAGCCTCCACATTCAACTGCACATCAAGGCCGTGGCCCAGCCAGCCTCCCATGCATCACCTCCGCGCTGCATGCTTCCACGACCCTGTAACGGTCCTGTTGACCGCGTCTGTTGACCGCGTCTGTGATCCGACGACAGATCCGCGACACTCGTCGGGACTGCCCCCGGTTCGGTTGACTCCTGACTCCGTCGTGACGTGGTCGCGGTCGCCCATAAGGGTGAGGCGCCCATCGCGCAGATCGCGAAGGACTTCGGGATTTCCGAGGCGTGTCTGCACCGCTGGCTCAAGCTCGCCGATGTCGAGGACGGGGGTCGTCCCGGGACCACCAGCAGCGAGTCCGCGGAGTTGCGGGAGCTGCGCAGGCGCAACAAGCTCCTGGAGCAGGAGAATGAGATCCTGCGTCGGGCGGCGGCGTTCTTCGCCAAGGAGATCGCCCCAAAATAATGTACCCGCTGGTCGGTGGCCTGGCCGCGGACGGGATCCCCGTCGCGGTGACCTGCCGGGTGCTGGGCTTCAGCAAGCAGGCCTACTACGCGTGGAAGAACAGCCCGGTCTCGCAGCGGGACTGGGACGACGCCCACCTCACCCATGAACCACCATCAGGCACCGCCGCCGCACGGCTGACAGCCATGCCGGCCACCACTGCGACAGTCGTGGCGCTCGGCGCATGGCCGGGCGGCGTGACGTGGCAAGTCGACGCCACCGGCCATACCCACGACCCCGGCCGGCCCGGGTGGGCCGGGCCCCGGTTGTGTGTCCTCGACCCGGTGGCGGCAACAGACCTGCTCACCGTCATCGCCCACATCGACCCCCAGCCACCCCCGCCGGATCCCTCCCCGCACACCGTCCGGCTGTCCGGGCGGCGGGTGCCACGCCAAGCGACCAGACAGCACCCGCCCCGGTGGGCCGACATCCCAGGACGGCGGCTGCAGCTGCGGGTCCTGGGGGAGCCGGCGCTGGCCGTGGATGGTGAGCCGTTGACCATTCGCCGTACCGCAGCCATGCAGGCCCTGGTGTTCCTCGCCGCCCACCCAGACGGCGCGGACACCCGCCAACTGGTCAACGCCATCTGGCCGGGCCTGCCCCGGCACTCCCTCACCGGCCGCCTCTACACCACACTCAGCGACCTACGCGGCACCATCCGGGCCGCCTGCGGGCTGGCAGTCGTCGACCACACCGACGACCGCTACCGCCTCAACCCAGACCACCTGGACGTGGACCTGTGGCGATTCCACACCGCCGTCCAACACGCCGCCACCGCCATCACCAACACCACAATCGCCTGGCAAGCAGTCATCGACGCCTACACCGGCGACCTCGCCGCCGGCCGCACCTGGCCGTGGCTGGACCCCATCCGCGAAGCCACCCGCCGCCACGTCATCGACGCTCACGCCGCTCTCGCCGCCGCCGCAACCGACCCGCACCACGCCTTGGCCCTGCTGCAACAAGGCATCCGCGTCGATCCCTACAACACCGAGCTACACGTGCGAACGATGAACATCCTCGCGGCACTCGGCGACCACAACGCGATCGCCGAACTACACGACACCTACACCCGCCGTCTCACCGAAGCCGGCCTCGACCCAGGCGAAGAGGTCCACCACACGGCCACACGGCTGGGCCGCACGGGCGTGCCGACCTAGCTGGACAACCCCGACACAACTGCACGTAGCCCCGTGGAGGACGTTGTGAAGCTCGGAGCGCCATCCGGGCAGGGGTTTGATGCTGTGAATGTGCCGCCTGGGTCACCGCTCGTGTACACGGTGATGATCTTGCCGTAGGTGGCAGTGAAGTAGATCGAGATCTGCACTTTCTGCCCGGGAGTTACTCCCACCGGTCCGAAGCTGAAGTGCGTATCACCGGAGGCGGGCTCCTCCGCGCTCGCCACGACAAATCCGTTTACGGCTATCGAGAGGTGCGCGGTGACTGACGGGTCTGGATCGATCTGCACTTTCGCGCCCGACAACGACGCGACCCCGGATCGGACGGTGAAGGTCTGGGACAATGTGCCACCCGGCATCGAGCGTGTATTGCCCGGATTGCCCCGGCACATCGCGTGGCCGTCATTGGCCGGCCCGTAGTTGTCGTACGCGTTGACCTCGCGTGGGGTTGGCGCCGGAGCCTTCGTGGCAGGAGGAGACGGTGCCGGAGCCTTCGTGGCGGGAGGAGACGGTGTCGGTGTTGAAGGGCCGGCAGACCCTGCAGGCTCCACCCGGGGCTGGGCAAAGACGCGGAACCCGTTCCCGAGAGGGTTCCTGCCGCTGGCGATCCAGTCCGCGACCAGGTCAGCGATCCGCCAGGTGGCTCCGCCTGTGAGAACGATTGCGGTCGCGAGCGTGCCCGCATGCTTGATGCTCTCCAGTTCGGCGGCCAACTGCTGTACCGGCACGTTGTCCTTTCCTCCGGCCGTTACCGTTGCCTTGAAATTCGCCTCCGCGCAGCCGCCGATGTCAAGTAGGTAGTCGCGCAATGCCCCCGCCGTTATGTCGTCGGGCTTGAGGGGTGTGGTGAGTAGTTGGGCGGCGCAGCCGTATGCGGCGGGCAGGAGCTTGGCGGCCGCCTGCCCGGCCAGGTAAGTGAACAGGTCAACGCCGATCGAGCCTCGCGTTGGCCCGATGTGCCATGTGCTTTCACCGCCGCCAGGTGGCTGGAATATCCCGACTGAAGCGCTGCCGAGAGGCGGGATGTATAGCTGGTTGGGTTTCATGGCTCGGTCCATCAAGGCATTGCGGGCAGCATCCGCTGCCGAGTTCCCGGTCTCGTGCCAACCCCATTTTACACCTGCGCCGTAGGTCAGGATCTGCGAGTATGGGCGGTTGTTTTGTATCTGCACATCGAGGACACTGCCTTCGGACTGGGCGCAGGCATGAATGGCGATGTCAGCGTCGTTAGTCACTCCGACAATATGCTTCAGCCAGGGTGGGGGTGACCCAGTGCAGCGAGCCGGCCCGGACCGGGTACCCACAAGAGTTCCGAATCCCTGGGCAACATCAGCCCAGATCTGATCGAAGTCCCAGGTGAACGGGTTCCACCAGGAGAAGTGTGGGATCTGTGCGACCACCATGTGCCTCGCGGCGTCGTACGTTGAGGTGACCGGGATCCAGTGGCCGGTTGCGGAGTCGAATGTGGAGATACCGAACGCGGTCGTCCCATCGATGCCCTTCCCGAGCTTGTCGACTGGCACGGGGAATTCGAGCGTCAGCAGCCCGTGGATTGCGTTCGGCGGGTCGGAGATCAACTCAACCGGAGCGGACGTCGGCGACAACGCAGCCCATGTCCCGCCGGGTCGACCGCGGTAGGTCGCCTTCACCGTCGCGCCTGCAGCCATTGCCCCGGGTGGGATGATCAAATGTGCTCCACCACCCAGGTCCATGGTGGCCGCCTTGTCAGCCGTTATGGTGACCGGCTCCGGATCCTTCGGCAGGTTGCTCGCTTCGGGTCGTCCGTGTCCGCCGTGCGAGCTTGTACATCCGAACAGCAGTGGGGTCGCGGCGATGATCGTACCCAGAACTGCGGCCCGGCTGGGCCACGCCGACGACGGAGGCATAGCGATCTCCCTAGAAATGGCACACGTAGCCCGTTTGTGAAGTGGCCAGGGTGCGCGATCAAGCGGTCCAGTCAATCAAGAAGTGCGCGTTGCCATTTGCTGGAACGTCGGCCACCAACCTCGGCGCCGCGCTGCCGTCCGAGGGAACAGTGTAGAGCGCGGCGTTCATCCCAGCAGACGCCAAAAATGCGACCTGCTTTCCGTCCGGGCTCCCAACTGCCCGAAACACACCTTGGTTGCTGGGCGGCAGGATCGGGTGGGCCACCATTCTCTTGCCCGAGATGGTCATCTTGTAGATCTGCGCCTTCTTCACAATTAGGAAGCTGTCCTTTTCCTGTCCACCTAGGAACCACAGGGGTTGCGCAAAGGAGAGGTCGGCGGCACCCTGCACGTGGAGAGATGGAGTTTCGTATGTCACCTTGCCGACCGAACCCACCCGATAGTTCTCAGGGCCGCAGGACGAGTATTCGTCGCCGCACAGCACCTGCTTCCGGCCGTCCAAGGAGAAGATGGTGTTCTGTGCCATCTCCAAACCCATCAGCCATGAGCCATCCGGCGAGAAGTAGTAGCGATGGTAGTAGTCGTTGCTTTCGAGCGGAAACTTCACGCCGGATTCCTTACGGGCGTCGCTTGGATTGTCCGGGTCGACGGAACCAAAGCTATCAACGCCCTTGTACCAGATGCGACCAGTCCCCGGATTGAACAACGCCATCTGCTGACCCCCGCCGTATCCGGCTGTGCTCTTCGTCAGGTCGGTGAACGCACCGTCCTCAGACAGATAGCCGATGTGCATCGGTACGCCACCCGACTGGTTGTAGAGTGTCGCGGCCATCCGCGTGAAGGTCCTGTCAAACTCTTGCCGGACGATCTGGCCCGTAACAATGTCCTCAACGCCGCTCTGAAGGCGAAACATTGCCCCTCCGTCCTCCGGCAGGGTGAACGTCCTTGTTCCCATGATCGTCCCAGACGAGCTGTAGGCGGTTAGCGTGATCGAGCCTTGAACGTCTGTTAGCTCTGCCATCACAATGCCGGAGAAGCCGGCGCCGCTCGGGGAGGACGACGGGGACGGCTCGGTCGTCGCCTGCTCCGATGGTGTGGTGCCGGACTCGGTGACAGCGGTGCCTCCGGAGCTACTACAGCCAGCCAGTACCAGTGCGAGGAACAGCGGCAGGGCAGCACGAAGAGGTTCTCTGACCCGACGCATAGATCATCCCTCCAGCCCATTGGCAGTTGTCATCAGATGATCGAGTGAGCGGGCGGGGTTCGGCCGGTTGATTGCACGTCCACCCGCTGAGTGCAATAAATGGTTGATGGGCGAGCAGAGCGGTTTCGGGCGTGGTCGCGGTCGGCCATACCGCTCACCGCGGGAGGTGCCGGTGCGAGCCGGTTGGTCGCCGCAGCAGCACAGGTTCGGCTGGTTGCTCCGGGTCAACCGCCTTTACGGCCCGGAGGATCGGTGGCGGCGGGAATCGGCGTTCGCCGCCGACTTTCAGGGAGGCTGCTGGCCCGAGCGGACGAGCGTCTACCAGATCTCGCGGTGGGAGACGGCCAAGGTCCGCGTGCCCTACCTGGCGGTTCGGCGGTACGAGGAACTGCTGCAAGTGCCGGCACACCGGCTGGTCGTGTTGATCGACACCATCTGCCGCTATTCGGCTGCGATCCCGGGTGCTGCGCCTTTGCTGCAGCGGCAGCCGTACCGGGACGGCCCGCCGAACGTCGACCGGATAGGCGAGCTGTTGGAGGCCGTGCAGTCCGACGACGTGGTCAGCGGGGCACAGTGGGACGAGTTGACGGCCCTGCTTTCCGGGGCGGGTCAGATGATGCTGCCCCGACCCACCTGGGTGCGCATGGGGGAGCGGCTCCTGGCTGAAATGATCGTGGCCGACGGCGTGCCCTGGGCCCAGCGCTATGAGGCACTCAACCGGCTGCTCGCGCACCCGCTCAGCCAGCAGCCGGCGGTCGCGGCCTGCGCCAGTCTCGCCGCCGACCGCACCAACCAGGTGTTCGTGGAGACGGTCAGTGTGCTCGACGGCAGCCCGCACCCTGACGCGGCCGCACATGTCCTCGAGCAGCTCGTCCATCCCACCAATGACCGGGCCCAGTACGGCGCCCTGCTCGCCTGCGTCCGCAAGCTGCGCTACGGGCACTTCACCGAGCCCCAGGTGCGACGGCTGGTGCCGATCGTCAACGAGTTCGCCACCGACCCCGCGTACTACGAAGACACGCGGCTGCTGGCCGCCGAGCTGCTGCGGCGGATCCCGGCGGACCTGGCGTCCGACGCCCGCCGGCGGCTGCGCCGGGCGGCCACCCAAGCCGTGGCACTCCGCCGACTGCCCGAGACCAACCCCCAGCGCTCCGTTGCGGAGCGGATCGCCAACACGACGGTGGCCAGCATGGTCAGGGAGGCTCCACGGTTCCCGGACACGCTGCTGCCCGACCTGATCGAGGAGATGCTGTTCAGTCCGGTCTTCGACGTGCGGCTGTACGCACAGCTTCTGCTGTACGGCACGCCGTACCGTCTACCACTGGCGGCCGCTCTAGCAGTCGAACTCGTCACTCAGGTCGCCAGCGGCGGCAGCGAGGAAGCTCGAGCTCTGATCGAGGCGCTCCGCATCCTCGGCAGCGAAAAGCAGCGCCCGCTGGTCGAGCGACTCACCGTCGCGGCCGGCCTGCCGCCCCCGGTCACCCTCGCCGCGGCTTCGGCGATCGGACACCTCGGCGGCAGCAGCTCCGACCACTACTGGACGCGCGCCATCGACCTGCACGTTCGGCAGTGGCACCACACCCGAAGCAGAACAAACGCCTCGGCACTGGACGCGCTGATCTACGGCCTCGGCATCGCCCGAAACGGGGCCATGCTCCGGGGCATCCGCACCCGCCCTGACATTCCCCCACCCGCCCGAACGGCCGCCGCTTGGTGGCTCAACCTACCCTCGTCCATATACAACAGCGCGATCCGGTAGGCGAACCCGGCCTCTCTACCCGCACTGGTTTTGGTCACGAATGCTGGCGCGACACACCGACCTCATGGACGTCTGCTAGGAGAAAGGCGGCGAGCGGGCGGCTACGGCGACCGGGTCTCCGACCTCGCGTGCGGCTGCGTGCGCAAGGGGCACACCGCAACTGCCCCGTCGGCTTGCCCCCGGGCGCGGAACGCCCGGGCGCCCTCGACCGCCTCCCCGCGACGCTGTCTCCACCCTGGCTGTGCATGCGCCGACGCTGCGGAGCCTGTGAGCCCTGGCCTCCGACGCGATGGTCATGCCGGCGCTCCGGCTGTCTGTTCAGTCCGGAGCGCTGTCCTTGCTGCAGCGGAAGGTGTACTCCTCCCACCGCAGCGTCAGAACCCCATCGTTGTACGACACTGAGCTGTCACGTGGTTCATCCTCGCCGACTTCCGTGAAGCCGTAGGCCTCCTTCGCAACCAGAACCTTGTTCGTGCTCAGGTCCTGCGGTACCTCTTCGATGGTGAAGTTCGCTCCTGACGAACCGCCCGTGGAATGGATCTCCAGCCGGCCGTCTGTCAAACGCCAGGTTCCGCCCTCACGCATTCCGGCGCTGAACTCACGGCCCCCGATGGCGGTCTTGTTGAGTTCCACTAAAGCCCACGTGTCGCTGCTGATGAACACCTTCGCCCTAATTGGCCTGTCGCCTTCCCCGCCCCCGGATCTGTTACACGTCCAGGTCCCGATGGCCATCTCGGTGAGGGACTTTCGACCCAAGATCCGTGAGGCCAGTACGCCGCCGACGCCGATCGCGATGCCCAACACAACCAAGGCCAACGCTAGGGCAATATGGACGGCCGCAGGCCTGCGACCACGCACGCTTGCCGACGTGTGAGTCATCTGGTTGCCGAGATCGTGGATCATAGCTTTGTCTCCCGTCATGACCGGGGCAGGCGGACCTGGGCGTGCTGCTCACTGCGGGCGCCGTCATCCAATAGGCCTGCCCAGCCTCCTCCCGCAGTGCCACCTACTAATGATCGCCATGAGTGTCGGCCTGCTGCGGCTTCCTTGCAGACGATGGCGGCGCGTGCAATAAATGGCCGGCATGGCCGACGACACCCGACACCCAAGGACAGGCTGAACAGGGCGCGATGGCCTGACCAGTCGTCCGCGATCTTCTTCTAATCCCAAGGCCGCAGGTTCGAATCATGCCGGGCGCACCACCGTCACCCCAGGTCAACAGCCTGTCGTTCCCGGCCCAGTCGATCACCACGGCCCGGTACAGCCATTCGTACAGCCAAGTCAGCCAAAGAGGTGCTTCGCGGCCTCGTCCACGGCTGCCCGCTCGATCTCCGGCAGGACGTGGGCGTAGGTGTTCATGGTCAGCCCGATCTGACTGTGACCGAGCACCTTCATCACCGTCCGGGGCGACGCCCCGGAGACGAGCAGGAACGTGCAGGCGTGCCGCAGGTCATGCAGGCGCAGCCAGT
>NZ_JBEYER010000142.1:0-13822 GCF_040634005.1 Micromonospora sp. NPDC007271 | reverse complement strand
TGACGCTGGCGGGGCCCGCCGCGTGAGTCAGAGCGGAGCGGCAGATCACCCGGAGCGGGTGGGGTGGCCTCACCCGGGCGCGACAGAGGGTGGTGGGAGCGCGAGAGCCCAGGGAGGAAACGACATGGCGGTCCGCACCACGGTACGTCCCTCGCCCGAGGAAGTGTTCCCGATCCACCCCGCGTACGGCTACCGGATGCGGCGGCAACGCCATCCGGTGGGGGTACGCGGCGGGCCGCGGCCCGCCCCCGGGGGACCCTGGTTGGACGACGCCGCGCGGTACCAGGTACGCGCCCGTTACGCGCTGCGCGACCGGCAACTGGCCCGGGCTCTCGTGGCAGCCGTCAGCCAGCCCGGTGACTCGGCCGAGAACCTGGCCGGCCAGCTGGAGCAGCGAATGGACGCGCTGGTGCATCGCGCCGGTTTCGCCCGCTCCATCAACGAGGCCCGCGACCTGGTCGCGCACAACACCTTCACGGTCGACGGCGGGCGGGTCAACCGGGCTTCGTACCTGATCCGGCCGGGGCAGACCATCCAGGTCCGGCCGGACCGGCAGTGCCGGAGCCGGGTCGCCGTCGCGATGGCCGGTCAGGCCGAGGGCGACCACCCGCCCTACCTGGACGTCCGCATGGACCGTGGCACCGCGACCCTGACCCGGGAGCCGCAGCGCCAGGAGGTGCCGGCGCTACGGGACGTCCCGCTCGCCGTCCAGTCCATCGAAGGGAGCCCGCTGTGAGCATGCTGCCGACCGACCGACGGATCGCGAACTACCAGCAGCAGAGCGGCCGCCCGCGGCTCACCGCCCGGCAGCGCCGGCGCGTGGACCACAAGCAGGCGAAGTTGCAGCGCGTGACCGGCCGGCGCCCACCGGCCCGCCCGCAAGGAGGGGCCCCTTCTTAACGCCTCCGGTAGAGCAGGGGCCCCCTGTTAACCACCGGTTCGGGTGGCGGTCGGCGTCCGGCCCTGCGCCTGCGAGGGCTCCGGTGCGGTGATCGCCCACCGCTCGTGGTCCCGCCAGGCCCCGTCGATGAAGAGGTAGTCCGGCGAGAACCCCTCCAGCCGGAAGCCGAGGCGGCGGGCCAGCCGCCTCGACGGCTCGTTGCCGGGCTGGATGTTCGCCTCCAGCCGGTGCAGCCCGAGCGCGGTGAAGGCGTGCGCGATGACCAGGCGGATCCCGGCCGACGCGTGCCCGGTGCCGGCGTACGGCAGGAAGGCGGCGTAGCCCAGGTAGCCGCCACGCAGCGCGCCCAGGACGATGCCGCTGATGTTGGCGTACCCGGCGATCTCGCCGGTGGCCACGTCGCAGAACAGGTACCCGGCGTCGCCCCGCCGCCGGATCTTGCGCAGGTACGCCGCGTACCGCTCGGGGTCGTCCGGGGCCGAGAGCCACGGGTGGTGCAGGTCCCGGCTACGCCGGGCGGCGGCGATGAACTCGGCCTCGTCGGCGGGCCGGGGGCGCCGGATGCCCACCCGACCGTCGGTACGCAGGTATCTCACGCTGCCCCACTCTCGGCCACCGGCCCCTGCCCTGTCCAACCGGGGTCGCGCGCCGGATCGACGTCCCCTACCGTGAGGCCGGACGACGGGAGGTCGATCATGGTTATGGCTCTTCTCGGCACGGTGCTGGTTTCCGCTTCGCCGCGGCGGGCCGCGGTGTCCTGACCCGGGCCGCACCCGGCGCCCGGGGCCTCCCCCTCGACACCCGTTCCCTCGCCGCGAAGCGATCAGGTGACCCGCCCCGCGCGGGTCCTCCGCCCTGGCGTGCGTACGCCACCACATCGCTTCCGAGGGAGTTCCTCGTGTTTCCGGAGAAACTGTCCGGGCACCCCGCCGTGCCCGGACCAGGTACCCCTGCCCGGTCGTCGGCATGACGACCACGGTCCCCGCCAGCGGCCGGCTCGGCCGCGACTTCCTCCGTCTCTGGACCGCCACCGCGGTCTCCAACCTGGGCGACGGGGTCACCCTGGTCGCCGGCCCGCTGCTGGTCGCCTCGCTCACCCCGGACCCGGCGGCCGTGGCCGCCGCGGCGCTCGCGCCGCAACTGCCGTGGCTGCTCTTCGCCCTGGTCAGCGGGGCGCTCGTCGACCGGCTGGACCGGCGCCGGCTGATCATCGGCGTCAACCTCGGCCGGGGCCTCGTCCTCGCCGCCCTGGCCGCGGCGGTGCTCGCCGGCGTGGCCACCGTGCCGCTGATCTGCCTGGCGTTCTTCCTCGCCGGGGTCGGGGAGACCCTGGCCGACACCGCCGCCGGGGCACTGCTGCCGTCGGTGGTCCCGTCGGGGCGGCTGGAGCAGGCCAACAGCCGGCTCTTCGCCACCTTCGTCATCGGCAACCAGTTCGCGGCGAAGCCGCTGGGGGCGTACCTCTTCGTGGTCGGGGCGGCGCTGCCGTTCGGCTTCGACGCGGCCACCTTCGGGCTGGCCGCGCTGCTGCTGGCGCTGCTGCGCTGGCGGCCGGTCCCACCCGCGGCACCCGCGGACACCGGTCCGAAGCGCTCGCTGCGGGCGGACATCGCCGCGGGGGTACGCGCCCTCTGGGGCGTACCCGTGCTGCGGACCCTCGCCGGCTGCATCGCGGTGATGAACGTGGCGTTCTGCGCGGCGTTCGCGGCGTTCGTGCTGTACGCCCGGCAGCGGCTCGGCCTCACCGAGGTCGGGTACGGGGTGCTGCTCACCGCCTCGGCGCTCGGCGGGCTCGCCGGGAGCGCCCTGGCGACCCGGCTGCGGTCCCGGTTCGGCACCCCCGCGCTGCTGCGGGCCGGGCTGCTGATCGAGATCGGGCTCCAGGTCGTGCTGGCCATCACCCGGCAGCCCTGGGTGGCCGGGGCCGCCCTCGCGGTGTGGGGTGGGCACGCGATGGTGTGGGGCGTGCTCGTGGTGTCGCTGCGGCAGCGGCTCGTGCCGGACCGGCTGCGCGGCCGGGTGAACAGCGTCTACTCCCTCGCCGATCTGGGCGGGGCGGCGCTGGGCACAATGGCCGGCGGGCTCGTCGCCCAGGCGACCGGGAGCATCCTGGCGCCGTTCTGGCTGGCCGCCGCCGCGCTGGCGCTGCTCACCGCGCTGGCCTGGCGGCGACTCGCGGACACCGCTGGCTGACGAACTCCTCGCCGTCGCCGGGGCCGGACGGGCGGCGCTCGTCCGGCCCTACAGCGGGCCGGGGTGCGGCTGGTCGAGCGGCATCGGCACCTCGAGGAAGGTGGCCCCGCTCAGGTCCAGCCAGGCGCGGTCGGGGGCCCGGACCAGCCGCAGCATCACGCCGGCGCACGCCGGGCAGCGCCCGACCAGGCCCGGGGCGTGGGAGAAGACGCGCAAACCCGCCATCGGGCCCGTCGTCCCGCAGTGCGCACACCGCCCGGTGGCGGCGCTGAGGTCCACCGCGAAGATCTCCCGCAGCGGCCCGTCGAGCATGTTGCCGTCCAGGTAGGACAGGTCGGTCATGCGTCCTCCTCGGTCACCCGGTCGGGCCGAAACGTTCGGTCTTCACCCGCCGGGTCGGGTGGCCCAGCCCCACCAGCAGGTCCGCCACGGTCTCCACGAAGCCGGTGGGACCGCAGACGTAGCAGAGCGGTTCCAAGTCGGGTGGCCAGCCGTGGGTGTTGACGTCGGCCAGGTTGATCCGGTGCGGCTCGCCCCGCCAGTCCTCCGGTGCCTGGCGGGTGTACACGTAGGCCACGTCGAGGCCCTGGTCGTCGCGGGCGCGGCGGCGCAGTTCGTCGGCGTAGACGACGTCGGCGGGGCTGCGCACCGAGTAGATCAGCCGGAACGGCGCCCGGTTGCCGGCGGCGCGGCGGGCCCGGAGCATCGCCATCAGCGGCACCACGCCGGAGCCGCCGGCCACCAGCAGCACCGGCGCCGTCTCGTCGGTACGCCAGACGAACCAGCCGCCGACCGGCCCGCGCACCTCCACCGGGTCGCCCTCGGCGTACACGTCGGTCAGGTACGGCGACACCTCGCCGTCGGGCACCCGCTGCACGGTCAGCGCGATCCGCTCGTCCGCCACCGGCGCCGCGAGGGAGTACGACCGGGCCGCCTGGTAGCCGTCGGCTGCGGTGAGCCGGACGTCGAGGTGCTGCCCCGGCAGGTGCCCCGGCCAACCGGGCACGTCGAGCACCAGGGTCTGCGCGGTCGGCGTCTCGATCCGGCGCTCGGCGAGGCGGGCCACCCGCCAGGTCAGCGGTGCGGCGACCCGGCCGCCGGCGCTCGGCGCGGACACGTCAGTCGCCCTGGTAGCGCTGCTCGCGCCACGGGTCGCCGTAGTCGTGGTAGCCGGCGGTCTCCCAGAAGCCGGGCTGGTCGTCGACGAGCAACCGGACGCCGCGTACCCACTTCGCGGACTTCCAGAAGTAGAGGTGCGGGACGAGCATCCGGGCCGGGCCGCCGTGCTCGGCGGGGAGCGGGCCGCCGTCGTACGTGTGCACGACCCAGGCCCGCCCGCCGCGCAGGTCGTCCAGCGGCAGGTTGGTGGTGTACCCACCGTACGAGTGGGACAGCGCGTACCGGGCGGTGGTGTCGATGCCCTCGAGCAGGGTGTCCAGCGAGACGCCCTGCCAGGTGGTGCCGAGCTTGGACCAACGGGTCACGCAGTGGATGTCGACGGTGGGGGTCTCCTGGGGCAGGCCCATCAGCTCGTCCCAGGACCAGCGGTACTCGGCGCCGGTCTCGGTGGTGACGACGAACTCCCAGGTGTCCAGCGGCACCTTCGGCGTCGGGCCGGCGGAGAGCACCGGGAAGTCCTCGGTGAGGTACTGCCCCGGCGGCAGGGCCGGCTCGGCCGAGCGGGGCCGGCCCTGGAAGCCCGGCGACACGATTCCCACCCGTCTGTCGTACCACCCGCCGGCGTGCTGTCCGCCCGCTTCCCCGCAAGAAGGGGACCCTTCTCGACGCCAGGCGTTAAGAGGGTGCCCTTCCTTTCGCGTCAGCGGCGGGTGGCGCGCAGGCTGGTGAGGGTGACGACCGCCAGGACGCCGATGATCACGCCCAGCGAGGCGAGCGTGGGGATCTGCGGCACGCCCGGCCAGACGCCGTGCGCCCAGTGCAGGCCGAGCTTGACGCCGATGAAGGCGAGGATGACGGCCAGGCCGTAGCTGAGGTGCACCAGGCGGCTCAGCGCGGCGTGCAGCACGAAGTAGAGCGCGCGCAGGCCGAGCAGGGCGAACGCGTTGGTGGCGAAGACCAGGTACGGGTCCTCGGTGATGCCGTAGACGGCGGGCACCGAGTCGACGGCGAAGACCACGTCGGTGGCGAGCACCGCGACCACCACGAGGGCGAACGGGGTGAGCGCGCGCCGGCCGTTCTGCCGCACGGTCAGCCTGGGGCCCTGATACTCGTCGACCACCGGCATGACCCTGCGGAGCAGCCGCACCGACCGCATCTGGTTGATGTCGACCTCCTGCTCGTGCCCGGAGAGGGCGTCGCGGAGCAGCTTGACCGCGGTGGCGATCAGGATGACCGCGAAGAGCAGGAAGGCGAAGTCGAGCGTCTGCAGGGCGGCGGCGCCGAGGGCGATGAAGACCGCGCGCAGCACCAGCGCGCCCGCGATGCCGTAGAGCAGGACGCGCTGGGCGAGTACGGCGGGCACCGCGAACGCCGCCAGCAGCAGCATGAAGACGAAGAGGTTGTCGACGGAGAGCGACTTCTCCACCAGGTAGCCGGTGAGGTACTGCACGCCCAGCTCGGAGCCGTACCGGGACCAGACCCAGGCACCGAAGGCCAGCGGCAGCGCGACGTAGAACGCCGACCAGCCGAGGGCCTCCTTCAGCGACACCTCGTGCGGCCGGCGGGTGACCAGGAAGTCGAGCACCAGCAGGGCGAGCACGCCGGCGATGGTCGCCGCCCACAGCGTGGGGGTGCCGACCGTCGACAGTTCGGCCGCGGACAGGTAGGACAATCCGGTCATACAGGTCTCCTCGAACACCGTGCCATGTTCGAGGTCTCCTTCACCCACCTTCGTGGGCAACCACCCGAGGCGTGCCGGGCACGCCGTACTGACCGGAATGGTTCGCGGGAAGTACTCCCCTCGCCGCGCTCCAGGCTAGGGCAACCTCATCCCACCCGCCAAGTCCCCCGCCCGCATCGGCGACAGGAGATTGCCCTGGTCAACCGCTGGGTGGTCGCCCGGCCGTGGTGCGTACGCGCCCGGGCGTCCTATCGTGGCGCGATGAGCAACCAGGGGCCGCTCACCGGCGTACGGGTGATCGAGCTGGCCGGCATCGGGCCCGGCCCCTTCGCCACCATGATGCTGGCCGACCTCGGCGCCGACGTGGTCCGCGTCGACCGCACCGTCCGTGGCGGGTTCGGCGACCTCCCCGGGGACCTGCTCAACCGCAACCGCCGCTCGATCGCCGTCGACCTCCGCTCACCCGGCGGACGCGAGGTGGTGCTGGCCCTGGTCGCCGGCGCGGACGCGCTGGTCGAGGGCTTCCGGCCCGGGGTCACCGAGCGGCTCGGCCTCGGCCCCGACGACTGCCTGGCCGCCAACCCCGCACTGGTGTACGGACGGATGACCGGCTGGGGCCAGGACGGCCCGCTCGCCCACACGGCCGGCCACGACATCGACTACCTGGCGCTGACCGGGGCGCTGCACGGTGTCGGCCGGGCCGGTGAGCGCCCGGTGCCGCCGATGAACCTGCTCGGCGACTTCGGCGGCGGTGGCATGATGCTGGCCCTCGGCGTCGTCGCCGCCCTGTACGCGGTCCGCGCCGGCGCCCCCGGCCAGGTGGTGGACGCGGCCATCGTGGACGGTGTCTCGGTGCTGGCCACCCAGATCCACGCGCTGCGCCGGGTCGGCATGTGGCAGGACCCGCGCGGGGTGAACCTGCTCGACGGCGGGGCACCCTTCTACGACACCTACGAGTGCGCCGACGGGCGGTACCTCGCGGTGGGTGCGCTCGAACCTCGCTTCTACGACGAGTTGGTCCGGCTGACCGGCTTCCCGCTCGACGGCGACGAGGCCCCGGACCGAGCCGACCCGGCGAACTGGCCGGCGCTGCGCGCGGCGTGGGCGCGGCTGTTCCGTACCCGGAACCGGGACGAGTGGGCGGAACTGCTGGCCCCCACCGACGCCTGCGTCGCGCCGGTGCTGGACTGGGCGGAGGCGCCCGCGCATCCGCACCTGGCCGCCCGGGGCGTCTTCGTCGACCACGACGGCGTCACCCAGCCCGCTCCCGCGCCGCGCTTCTCCGCGACCCCCACCTCCGTACGCCGCCGCCCACCGCGCCCCGGCGAGCACACCGACGAACTGCTCGCGGAGGCCGGCTTCGACGCCGAGCGGATCGCCGCGCTGCGCGCCGTCGGGTCGGTGACCTGATCCGTCGGGCCGGGAGCCGCCGGCGGGGGCTCAGCGGCGGATCGCGCCGGGTGCCAGGGCCGGCTCCACCATGTCCCGGTAGTCGCGCGGCATCTGGACGACCACGTCGTCGAACTCGCCGCTGCTGACGGCCTCGCGCAGGGTGGTGAAGACGGCCCGCACCGCGCCGCGGGCCCCGTTACCGTCGACGCCGGCCCGTTGCGACACCCGGGCGACGAACTCGGCCGCCCCGAACCGGTCGGCCGCCTCGATGTCCGGGTGGGGCTTCAGCATTCGTTGCAGCGGCTTCGGCAACTGCGCCGCCAGGTCCAGCACCTCGCCGCCGGTCAGCCGCTCGGCCAGCGTCTCCAACGTGGCCCGGGTCAGCTCGACCGCCTGTTCGGGGGACGTCCGGGACCGCTGGGCGACCTTGTCGACGAAGGTGACGTAGTTCATCGGCGTACCCCCTCACGGCTGCCTCGCGCCTGCCGCCTACCCGGTGAGGCGGAACGGAAACGGCCGGTGAAATTCCGCCGCGGCGGGTGCGTGACCGGCCGCCGGCCGGGTAACCGCCGCCGGTCGTGACCGCAACTACAGGCGCGAGGAGCCCGACCCATGGCGAGTTACACCGACGTCCTTGACTACCTGTCGGCGCTGGACTACCCGGCCGGCAAGGACGACGTCATCCGCGAGGCCGAGCGGGAGGGCGCGCCGCCGGAGGTGTTGCAGGCGTTGCGGGCGTTGCCTCCGGTGGACTACGCCAACGGCGCCGAGGTGGCCCGCTCCGCCGGCATCGACGCCGCCCCCGAGGTGGGCCGCTCCCAGCGCGCGGCGCAGGCCCGGGAGAGGCACACGCGGGTATCGCAGCACCTGCGCGGCATTTGACCCCACCGGTGCCTGGGGCTGCTCGTCGCCGGGACCACCACATTCCGGCGGGGCGTCAACTGGCCGTGATGGGGCTGGTCGGGGCGGTCTGCGGTGGGCTCGTCGGGGTGCTCATGTCGCCGGCGCTCGGCCCGCTGGTGGGTTGGGACACCGCCGCGCTGGCCTGGCTGATCCTGGTCTGGCGCCGGCTGTGGCGATTGGACGCCGCGGCGACCGCACGGCTGGCCCTGCACGAGGACCCGAACCGGGCCGTACGGGACGTGCTGCTCCTGGTCGCCTGCCTGGTCAGTCTCCTGGCGGTCGGCGTCCTGCTGACCGCCACGCGCCCGATCCGGTCCGGCGTCCCGCTCGACCTCAGGGGCGGGCTGGGCGTGCTCAGCGTGGTGGTCTCCTGGTTCGTGGTGCACACCGTCTTCACCGCCCG
This sequence comes from Micromonospora sp. NPDC007271, assembly GCF_040634005.1. Taxonomy (NCBI): domain Bacteria; kingdom Bacillati; phylum Actinomycetota; class Actinomycetes; order Micromonosporales; family Micromonosporaceae; genus Micromonospora; species Micromonospora sp. NPDC007271. Next base: position 5,230 of record NZ_JBEYER010000142.1, on the reverse strand, counting down.
CTACGCCCGGCTCTACTACGGCGGCAGGCCAGGGGGTGTCGACTTCCACCAGAGTGAACCGCCCTGCTACGCGGACTTCGCCTACCTGGCGTTCACCGTGGGCGCCACGTTCCAGGTCTCCGACACCGACCTGAGCAGCGCCGAACTGCGGCGGACCGTGCTGCGACACATGCTGCTGTCGTATCTGTTCGGTGCGGTCATCGTGGCGACGACGGTGAACCTGCTCGCCGGCCTGGCGAAATAGCCCGTGAACAGGCGAGCGCCCCGGGTCACGAACCGCGACCTGGGGCGCCACCGCAGCACCTGCCCTGCCGGTCCGCGCCCGAACCGGGTCGCGACCGCCAGGCGGTGAATGTTCGCCCGAACCGGGCGGGCATCGCTGCCACGATCATCCTACGACATGGCATCAGCCGAACGGGTGAGAAATTCGAGATTGTGGCCGGCGGCACGCCGAAGCCAGCTCGGCAACCGGCAACGAGTCAGGGGGTCAGCTCCGCGTACCGCTTCTCCAGGTCCACCCGGGCCAGTGCGCCCACCAGCCAGGCCAGCCGCTCCGACTCGCCGCTGCCGGCCAGGCCGGCCAGGTCGTCGGCGGACCGTCCGAGACCGAGGCGCCGGGCCGCGGCGAGCGCCCGTCGGTCCGCGACCGGCGCCACCTCGCGCCACACCGCCTGCGCCTCACGCAGGAACAGGTCCACCACCTGCTCGTCCACCCCGGGCAGATCGGTGAGCAGTCGCCGCTCCCGGGCCGGATCCTGGTGCGCCGCCGTACGCAACCGACGCAGGTCGCCGCGGTAGCGGTCCACCACGGCCCGGGCGAGGTCGCCCAGGGTGTTCCCGAGCGCGTCCACGTCGCCCCGCTGCCCCGCCTCGCGCAGTACGCGTACCCGGTCGGCGTGCAGCGAGCGGGCCATTCGGGCGGCGCTGTCCCACCCGTTCTCCCGCAGCGCCAGCGCGCTGTCGACCGCCTTGCGGAAGTCGCCCCGCCGGGCGAGCAGAACGGACAGGTAGAGCACCTGGAACAGGTGGGACGGGTTGTTGGTGACCCGGAATCCGTACCGTTCGGCGAACCCGCGGCCGTCCCCGGCGAGCCGGCGGACCAGCCGCTTCTTCTCCTCCATGCTGGAAATCACACTGGTTGGCATGCCCGCGTCTACCCGGGCCGGGGCCGGGCATTCAGCTGAACAGGCCGCCGTGCCGGTCACGGGCCTTGAGCCGGGTGGTGGGCAGCGCCGGGGCCGGCAGCGGGGGCGCCGGGTCGTCGGCGACGGTGCCGAAGCGCCGACCCGCCATCCAGTCCTCCCGGGCCGCGACCACCTCCTCGTGCGAACGGCCGACGAAGTTCCACCACATGACCAAGGGTTCCTCGAAGGGTGCCCCGCCGAGCAGCAGCAGCCGGCTGCCCGGGGCGGCGCGCAGGGTCAGCGCGTCCCGGCCGGTCCCCAGGTACAGCAACGCGCCCGGGGCGAACGGCACCCCGTCCACCTCGGCGGAGCCGGACACCGCCAGCAGCCCGTACTCGAAGTCGCGCCGCAGCGGCAGGGTGGCCGGCGCGGACCCGCGTACCTCGAGCTGCGCGCCCACCAGCGGGGTGTGCACCACCGCCGGGGACCGCTCGCCGCCCAGCTCGCCGACCAGCAGCGCCACGTCGAGGTCGCCGTCGCGCCAGCCGGGCAGCTCCGGGTGGTGGGCGAAGTCGGCCGCGCCGGCGCGGGCCGGGTCCGGCAGCGCCACCCAGAGCTGGACCCCGTGCATGACCGGAGGGCGCGCCGCCGGGGACCGTTCCGAGTGGGCGATGCCGTGACCGGAGGTCATCACGTTGAGCTGCCCGGGACGGATCGGCTGGACGTTGCCCAGGCTGTCCCGGTGCAGGATCTCGCCGTCCAGCAGCCAGGTGACCGTCTGCAGCCCGGTGTGCGGGTGCGGCGGCACCTCCATGCCGGGTCGTTCGGCGACGTCGTCCGGTCCGAAGTGGTCGACGAAGCACCAAGCCCCGACCATCCGCCGCCGCCGCTGGGGCAGCAACCGCCGCACGGTGGTGTAGCGGCCGAGCGGTACGTCGTGGCCGGGAAGCAGCACGCTGCCCGGATCCGTGGGTGCCACGCCAGGTGGGACGGTCTGCGCAGGAAGGGATTCGGTCCGGTCCACCGCCCGACTCTACGCGCTGCCCCGGTCGGCGGTCAGGCGGTCAGGCGGGACCGCACCTCGCTCGCGCAACCCGCCACCGCGTCGGACCGCATCCCAGATCAAATCGCCCACCGGCCCAGTGAACCCGATGAGGTGATTATCGTATCCGGTGACGGTCAGCGCCGACCGATGCGGTGGGGAGACCGGGGCCACCCGGTGATCGGAAGGGACGTGTCGGTGATGCCGGAGACCGTCGAGACGGTGTTCGCGAACGTGGTGCGGCGCAACCCGGGCGAGCCCGAGTTCCACCAGGCGGTACGGGAGGTGCTGGAGAGCATCGGCCCGGCCCTGGCCCGCCATCCCGAGTACGCGCACGCGCAGATCATCGAGCGCATCTGCGAGCCGGAGCGACAGATCATCTTCCGGGTGCCGTGGGAGGACGACCGCGGCCGGGTCCGGGTGAACCGCGGCTTCCGGGTGGAGTTCAACAGCGCGTTGGGGCCGTTCAAGGGCGGTCTACGCTTCCACCCCTCCGTGTACCTGGGCATCGTGAAGTTCCTCGGCTTCGAGCAGATCTTCAAGAACGCGCTGACCGGCCTGCCGATCGGCGGCGGCAAGGGCGGCTCGGACTTCGACCCGAAGGGCCACTCGGACCGGGAGGTGATGCGCTTCTGCCAGAGCTTCATGACCGAGCTGTACCGGCACATCGGCGCGCAGACCGACGTGCCGGCCGGCGACATCGGGGTGGGCGGCCGGGAGATCGGCTACCTGTTCGGGCAGTACAAGCGGATCACCAACCGGTACGAGTCCGGCGTGCTCACCGGCAAGGGCCTGTCGTACGGGGGCGCGCAGGTGCGCCGCGAGGCCACCGGATACGGCGCGGTCTTCTTCGCCGCGGAGATGCTGAAGCAGTCCGGGGACAGCCTGGAGGGCAAGCGGGTGGTGGTCTCCGGCTCGGGCAACGTGGCGATCTACGCCATCGAGAAGGTGCACCAGCTCGGCGGGACGGTGGTCGCCTGCTCCGACTCGGACGGGTACGTGCTGGACGAGGAGGGCATCGACCTGGAGCTGCTGCGGGAGCTGAAGGAGGAGCGCCGGGTCCGCCTCGACAACTACGTCAAGCACGCGCCGCGCGCGGTGGCGGTCGCCGGCCGGTCCGTCTGGGAGGTGCCGTGCGAGCTGGCGCTGCCCTGCGCGACGCAGAACGAGATCGGCGGCGCCGAGGCCGCGGCGCTCGTGGCCGGCGGCTGCGTGGCGGTGGTCGAGGGGGCGAACATGCCCACCACCCCGGAGGCGGTCCGCATCCTGGCCGGGGCCGGGGTGAGGTTCGCCCCGGGCAAGGCGGCGAACGCCGGCGGCGTGGCGGTGAGCGGGATGGAGATGCAGCAGAACGCCAGCCGGGACTCGTGGACGTTCGCCCGGTCGGAACAGCGGTTGCGGGAGACGATGCGGGACATCCACGACCGCTGCTGGGCCACCGCCGAGGAGTACGGCCTGCCCGGCGACTACGTGGCCGGCGCGAACATCAACGGTTTCCGGCGGGTGGCGGAGGCGATGCTCGCGCACGGCCTCATCTGACCGACCACAGTGGGCGGATGGCGGACCGACATCCGCCCGCCCCGTCGGCTCGGAGAACCTGCGGCAGCGGCTCGCGCCCACGCTGACCGAGGTGCCGCCGACCGTGCCGGTGCTCACCCTGCACGACCTCGGAGACCTCGTCGTGCCGTTCAGCATGGAGCAGGCGTACGCCCGGGACGCGGCGTGGCACGGACGCAGCCGGCTGGTCGTGCAACGTGCCGTCCGGGCCGCGTCAGGAGAGCGGACGCAGCCCCGCCTCGAACGCACCGCGCATGCCCACGTACCCGCTGATCCGCTTCTCGATCTCGGCGTAGTGCGCCCGCTGCCCGGCGGACACCGCCGGGTCCCTGGCCGCGCCGACCAGGTCGACCACGCGGGCCGCCGGCCGGTACTCCATCCAGGTCGGCAGCACACTCACGCCGGTCACCTCCCAGCCGCCGGAATCGGTACGGGTGAAGGTGAACTCCGGCACCACGGCGTCCTGCGTGTTCTCGGGGGAACCGTCGTCGAAGCGGGCGGTGAGGTTGCCCATCCCGTAGGCGACCCACTTGCGGCCGATCTTCTCGAACGGCTGTACCACGTGGACGTGGTGCCCGATGATCAGGTCGATGTCGGGCGAGGCGAGCAACTGTCGGGCCAGGTCCAGCTGGTCGTCGTTCGGCGCGTTCTGGTACTCGGTCCCCCAGTGCATGGAGAGAATCACGATCTCCGCGCCCGCCGCTCGCGCCCGGTGCGCCGCCGCGAGGATGGCGTCCTGATCGATGAGGTTCGCCGCCCACGGCGCGCCCGACGGCAGTGGGATGTCGTTGAAGCTCAGCGCGTACGACAGCTGCGCGACCTTCACGCCCGCCACGTCGAGGATCGTGGGCCGGGACGCCTCCTCCGCACTGCGGGCCGTGCCGGCATGCCGCAGCCCGACCCGGTCAAGGTTGTCCAGCGTCCGGGTGACGCCCTCCATGCCCGTGTCCAGGGAGTGATTGGACGCCGTGGAGCAGGTGTCGAACCCGGCCCAGGCCGCCGCGTCGGCCAACTGGGGGGGCACGCTGAAGGCCGGCCATCCGGTGAACGGGCCCTGCGCCTCCGCCAGCGGTGTCTCCAGGTGGCAGATGGCGAGGTCCGCGGCGCTCACCCGGGGCCGGATCGCGGCGAGCACCCGCGTGAAGTCGTGGCCGCTGCGGCCCGCCGCCTGGGCGTCGGCGGCGGCCTGCTCGGTGAGCGGGGGGTGCACCAGCAGATCCCCGGCGGCCACCACCGTGAGCTGCTTCTTCGGCCCAGGAGCGGGGGGCGCGACGTGCGGGGCGGCGCTGCGGTCCGCAGTTACTCTCGCCGGTTCGGTACAGGCCCCCGTCAGGAGCAGCAGGATCACCGCAAAGCCGATCTTCACTCTCATTCCAGGAATTCTTCCCAGCGCCCACCCCGCCGAGGGGCGAATACGACAGGACCCCTCCAGGGGGGAGGGGTCCTGTCGGTGTCAGCTGTTCCAGTACTGGGCGACCAGGTCGGCGGCCTGCTGCTCCCACTGCGC
>NZ_JBEYER010000141.1:0-14014 GCF_040634005.1 Micromonospora sp. NPDC007271 | reverse complement strand
GGTCGGGAAAGCCGCCTTCTGCACGTAGGATTCGCCAGCGAACGGCCCCTTGGCGCGAAGGCCAGGGCGGAGGAGGCGGCACAGAAGGCGGCCGAGGCCGCCGCCGCGGCCGACGAGTCGGGCAAGATCTCCGACAGGAACAAGGCGGATGCTGCCGCCGCCAAGGCGGCGCAAGCGTCCGCCGAGGCAGCGCAGGCGCAGCTGGAGTACAACGAGAAGGCGGCCGCGGCGGCGCAGACGGCTGCGGCCGCTGCGGAGGCGGCGACCAACGCCGAGCGTGAGGCCGCGTCGCTGGCCGGTATCACGGCCGGCACCGGCGCCGAGGGGACCGAGACCCTCCCGGACACCGGGGTGTTTCCGGACAACGCGACGCACAGTGACAACGTCGAGGTCGTCGGCCACGTGCGCGGCCTGATGTCGAGCAATGGGAGCTGTCCCGCGTTCAAGGCGACGAAGTGCCCCGCGTTCTCGTCGCTGAACTTCGTGCGCTACGAGAAGCTCGGCTACGACATGATGGTCGCCAACGGCACCGGCGGTCTGGCCATCTGGTCGCTGAAGGACCCCGAACACCCGCAGTACATCGCCGCCGTCACCGTCGATCAGCTCCGGCAGCCCGGCGAGAGCATGACCCAGTTCTGGGAGGGCGAGAACCTCACCGTCGACAGCCGGCGCAAGCTGGTCTTCCTGACCCGCGACTCGGGCAAGAAGGGCCTGTTCGTCATCGACATCAAGGACCCGTGGCACCCCGTGCTGCTGGGCTTCCATCCGGTCCCGCTCGGCCACACCGCGACGTGCATCAACGACTGCCGGTTCATCTGGTCGGTGGGCTCGGGTGTGCGCGGCATGAGTTCCCCCGTCTACGTGACCGACGTACGGGACGTCAACCACCCGTTCACCTACAGCCAGGCCGTCATCTCCGACGTCCGGCGCACCGGTGCGACGAACGGCTCCACGCACAGCGTCGACGTCGACTTCGACGGCGTCGTCTGGGTCTCGGGCAGCGGCGGCGTCCGCGGTTACTGGACCGACGGCAAGCACTTCGACCCAGCTACGCAGACCAAGCGCTACGCGACGGCCTACGACCCGATCCCGTACGCGGGTGGCAGCGTCAGCGGCTCGGAGGGTGCCTTCCTGCACAACGCCTACCGCTTCCCCAACGCCCTCGGAGACCGTCCGAAGGGCGACGTCATGCTCATCACCAACGAGAACAACAACCAGAACTGCGCGAAGGCCGGTGTGTTCATCCTCGGATCGCTGGAGGGGACGCACGACGGCGAGGGGATCACCTCCACGCCGGAGAACCCGGTCAAGATGACGCGGCTCGCCACGTACAGCCCCGGGGGCAAGCCCGGCCACTACGTCGACCCGACGGGTAAGGCCGGTGACTGCTCCGCGCACTGGTTCACGGTGAACGGCAACATCGTCGCCGCCGGCTTCTACGAGCAGGGCGTCCGGTTCCTGGACATCTCCGACCCGAGCGACCCGCAGCAGGTCGGCTGGTTCCGGGTGCCCGACCGCGCTGCCGGCCCCGACGGCCCGGCGATCATCGGGAGCAACGCCTCCTCGGCCTACTGGCACAACGGGTACGTCTACGTCCCCGATTACGGTCGAGGCGTCGACATCCTGAAGTTCACCGGCGACATTCCCGGTAAGCAGGAGAAGAAGGTCTGCTGGAACTCCTGCGAGAAGTAGGCTCCAGCGGACATTTCGCACGTGGAGGGATCCCCGCGCCGCTACCGGCGGCGCGGGTCCCTCCCCGTGACCTGACCCCGAGGCCGCCTGCCCGACGACCCCCTTCCTCACTACCGGAGCCGAGAGAGAAGCACGCCATGCCGCTCCCGATGACCCTCGGCGGCCGCGGCCGCACCCGCTGGCTCGCACCGTTGACCCTCACCGTCCTCATGCTCCCGGCCGTAGCCGCGTGCACCTCGACCGACGACGCGCCGGCCGCACCCCGTGGGGAGATCGCCTTCGGTGTGATCGCCCCGCTGTCCGGGCCGGACAAGGCACGCGGGCAGGACCTGGTCGACGGTGCACGGATGGCGGTCGACGACCTCAACGTCCGTGGCGGGATCATCGGGCAGCACGTCTCCCTCGTCACCGTCGACGACGAGTGCCTCGACGACGGCGGCAAGGAGGCGGCGAAGCAGCTCCACCTCACCGAAAGCGTCGCCGGCGCCCTCGGGGGCGTCTGCGACGGCGCCGCCGAGGCCGCCGCGCGGGTTCTCGGCGGTAACGGGCTGCCCTTTCTCATCACCTCCGCCAACTCGCCCACGCTGGTCAGCGCGCAGGACACCCCCACGGCCTATCTCACCAACGGCACGCCCTACCAGGAAGCGCTCGCGACGGTGCGGTGGATGGCCTACCACGCAGCCCAGCGGCTCGCGGTGATCGCTGACGACACCCCGCAGTCCGCATACCTGGCCGACCAGGTGATCTCATTGGCCTCGCCCGTCCCCAAGGCGGTCAGCAAGCAGACCCTGCCCGCCGGGCAGCGGAACATGACCGCGGCCGCCGCCACCGCGCTGGCCGCCGACCCCGACGTCGTGTACTGGACCGGCCCGGCCCAGGAATCGGGCCAGCTGGCCGCAGCGCTCCGCAAAGCCGGGTACCAGGGCAAGTACATCGCCTCCGCAGCGTCGGAAAGCCCCGATTTTCTGTCCGCCGCGGGCAAAGACGGCGCCGAAGGCGCGTACGTGATCACCACGGCGAGCCCGCAGAACCTCCCCGCCGCCACGGCCTGGACCACGCGGTTCACCAAGGCCTTCGGCCACCCGCCGGGCCGGGACGCACTGCAGGCCTACGACGCGCTGCGCGCCCTCGGCCAGGCCGTGACGCAGACGGGAAAGGTGGACCCGGCGTTGAACAGCGAACAGCTGACCAAGCTGGAGGACACGTTCAGCACGTTCATGGGTGAGCTTCGGTTCGCCCCCGACCACACGGTCAAGTACGACAACCATCTCGTGCTGACCGTCAAGGGCGGTGCCTTCACCCTCGCCGACACCCTGCGTTCGGACGACGGCTCCTGACGGCCCGTGGTCGAGTGCAGCCTCTCCCGCCCCCGATGAAGTGAGCCATCCGTGATCCTGAGCTCCCGTGCCACCGCGGCCCTCGCGCTGGCCGCCGTCTGCGCCGCCGCCACCGGCTGCTCCAGTGCCGCGGGCGCCACGGCGAGCAAGCCGTCCTACACCGCCGACGACGTCAAGGCCGCGTACTACACGGCAAAGGACGCCGGTGAGGGCGCCCGCGACTACTGGTACGACCGGGATTTCCACTCGCACAACAACTACGTGCCGCCGAGCGCCATCCAGACCTGCCCGTACGTGCAGCGCTCCGACACACCCAAAGCCCCGTCCAACGTGGTTCAGCCCGTCGGTGGCCAGCCCGTGGGGCAGTTCGCCGTGGAACCCACCCGGGCGACCGACTCCCGCGTCCCATACGTGACCCAGAACGCGCTCGTCTTCGCCTCGACCGCCATCGCCGACAACGCGATGAACGAGGTCGGTTCCGGGCTGGCCGGCTGCCCCGGGTCGTACGAGGTCGATGGGGGACCGCCGGTCATTCTCGGCTCCTACCGCGTGACCAGCCGTCCGCTGGAGGTGTTCGGGTGGAAGGGGTACGTGCAGCAGCTCGCCCACACGTACCCGCCAGGACAGGACGACGTCTATTTCGAGGACGTCGCCATCGTGGTGCTCCATCGGGCGAACCTCATCCTCTACCTCGACCTCACCCAGAAAAAGATCGTCGGAGACCGCGCCGACTCCGCCGACAAGGCCAAGGGCGCCATGGAGAAAGTGCTGCGGCGGCTGGGCTGACCCGAGACCCGCGCCGGACCGCTACCCACGACCGACCGACTGGTCAGGACGTGCGCCGGCAGTCAGTCCTTGCGCAGTACGAGCAGGTCCAGGGCGTCGATCACCGGCCCGCTCTCGGTGAGCGCCGACCGGCGCAGACGGCGTACGCCGGCGTCGTACTCCTCGTCGGTGATCAACTGCAGCGGGGTGTGTGCCGCTCGGCGCAGGGTGGCCGCTGCTTCGTGCAACGATGCGGCGGTGATCTGCGGGATCTGCTCGAGGCCGACGGTGCAGAATCCCTCGCCGGCGAAGGCTGCTTCGACCTGGGCGACGCTTGGGTAGGTGTCCAGTACCCGGATCGCCTCGGGGAAGTAGCGGAACAGAGTGATCGCCCCGTGCCGGCCGGCGAACGCGGACCGGATCAGTACGAGCGCGCCGAGGCGCAGGACGCGGCGCAGCTCGCGTGCTGCGGCGGCCAGGTCGGGCACATGGTGGATGACGGTGGAAATCCAGGCCGCGTCGACGCTCGCGTCGGGCAGCGGGATGTCGGCGGCGTCGCCAGCGATGGTGGGTTGGTACACCGATCGTTCGCGCATCGCCGCTGACGGCTCGACTGCGGTCACTTCGAGGCCGGGAAACCAGGAGGAGAACGCCTTGGCCCAGCTGCCCGTGCCGGCACCCAGATCCAGCAGCCGCATGCCCGGCCGCGGGCCGAGGTGCCGGGTCACAGCGGCCCGCCACTCGCCGGCTTCCTCGTCGCCGAGGTGACGGGTCGATGCGAACGCGCTCGCGTCCGGATCGTCGTACGCGATACGCGCCATGCCGATGAGCAAACCGCGCCAACCGGCGCGAGGCAAGGGGACAGGTGGTGATTCACACCCGCGTTGCGGGCGGACGAGTCGGGCAGCGTGCTGGTTGACGCCGGCAACAGCGCCGCGGCCGGGCCGGGAGGGTCATCTCCGGGCCCCGCAGGTAGTGTGAAGTGCCTGGATTCGGCCCCCGCGCTACGGACGGCGCGAGGCGGCCGGGCCGAGCGTCCAGTCGAGGGCCACGGCAGCGGTCCACGACTGGTGGGAACTGCCCAGCGCCTCCCCGGTGAGCGGTTCGTAGTACTCCCCGAACGACAGGTCGGCCAACTGCCGCAGCGAGTCCTCGCGGATCCGCGCGGTGAGCGCCGGGGCGACACCTTGCCGCTCCAGCGCCCAGCAGAACAGCCAGTTCATCACCGGCCACTGCGGTCCGCGCCAGTAGGTGCGCGGCTGGAACGCCGGCGACGTGGGCGACGTCGAGGGTGGCACAGCGTACCGCAGCGCGGGGTGGTCGCACCACTGCGGACCGGACAGCAACCCCACCTGCCGGCGCACGACCGACGGATCGGCACCGCACAGCAGCGGCGCGAACCCGGCGATGGTCTCGGTCTCCACCCACGCCCTGGCACGGACGTCCTCGTCGCGGGCCAGGCCGGTCTCGTCCGACACAGTGGAGAGCACACCGGCTCGGAACCGGGCGGCGAGCGTCCGCAGTTCGGCGGCCTCATCGGTACGACCGAACTCGTCGCCGATCTCGGCGAGTTCGTCGGCGGCCAGCGCCAGGACCGCGGACATGAACACGTCGGTGACCCGGAAGTCCACGGTCTCGCGTACCGTGTCGTCGTCGTACCGGGCCTCGCGCATCTGGTGCACCAACCACAGGTAGCGCCGGTACTCGGCGTCCGTCGGCCGTTGGCTGGCATCGGCGACGTGCTGCAGGTCCCGCCGCGAGCGGACCGCCAGGTCGACCTTCGGCACCACCTTCGCGTACGCCGAGTCCCAGCGGGGCGAGTTGTCCATGCCCGACTCCCAGCTGTGGTAGATCTCCAGCAGTCCGCGGCGGGACGGATCGCGCGCCTCGGCGAGCCACCGGTGCCAGGCCAGCCAGCGGTCGAACGTACCTTCGGCGAACCGTTCCGCCAGCTCACGGTCGGATCCGCCGTTGCGGCGGCCGGCCGCGAGGACGTGGCGCACCGCGATCGCGTGTACCGGGGGTTGGCAGATGCCGGAGGTACGGACGTCGCGCGGGGCCGCCGCGGCGCAGGCGGAGTCCCACACGTCGGCGCCCGGGAAGTAGTCCACGTCGGGGCCGAAGACGATGTGCGGCAGCATGCCGTTGAGCCACTGGGCGCGGAGCAGCGTCCGCAGTTCGGCGATGGCCCGGGGCACGGAGACCGTGGCCAGGCCGATCGCCACGAAGGCCGCGTCCCAGCTCCACAGGTGCGGGTAGAGCTGCGGGGCGGCGGTGGTCAGCTCGCCGAGGTCGTTTCCGCGCAGGATGTAGGCCGCGCGGGCGGCGAGCAGCTCTCGAGAAATGTTGATCACGGCCATCATGCCACCAATGCCAGTGCGGTCTCGGGGTCGAAGCAACGCAGGCTCTCGGGCGCGCAGCGCAGCCACACGTCCTGCTCGGGTGCCACGTCGAAGTTCGGCGGCGCCTGCACCTTCAGCTCGTGCTCGGCGAGCCGTACGGTGAGCAGCACGTTGGCGCCGGTCGGCTCGACCACCTCCACCCGGGCCCGGATCCGGTCGTCCGCCGGGGTCTTCGCCACGTCGATGTTCTCGGCCCGTACGCCCACCGTGACCGGCCGGCGGTCGAACGCGCCGAGGTGGTCGGGCGCGGCCAGCAGTTGGTCGCCCACGAGCAACTCGGTGCCGCCTTCCGAGCGCCGCACGTCGGCGGTGAAGAAGTTCATCGGCGGCGTGCCGAGAAAGCCGCCGACGAAGCGCTCCTCGGGTCGGTCGTACACCTGCAACGGGGAGCCGATCTGGGCGATGCGACCGGCGCGCATCACCGCGATGCGGTCACCGAGGGACATGGCTTCGGCCTGGTCGTGGGTGACATACAGGGTCGTGGTGCCGATCTGACGCACGATCTTCTTGAGTTCCGCCCGGAACTGCAGGCGGAGCAGGGCGTCCAGATTGGACAGCGGCTCGTCCATGAGCAGCACGCCGGCGTCGACGACGATGGCCCGGGCCACCGCCACCCGTTGGCGCTGGCCGCCGGAGAGCTGGGCCGGGTAGCGGTCGAGCAGGTCGGTCAGCTCGAGGATCTCGGCGGCCCACCGTACGCGTTGCTCGATCTGCTCCGCCGGGAGCTTGCGCATGCGGAGCCCGAAGCCGATGTTCTGCCGTACCTTCAGGTGCGGGAAGATGGCGTACGACTGGAAGACCATCGAGACGTGCCGCTCGCGGGCCGACAGCCAGGTGACGTCCCGGCCGTCGATCGAGATGCTGCCGCTGTCCGGGGTGTCCAGTCCGGCGACCATCCGCAGCAGCGTCGTCTTGCCGCAGCCGCTCGGCCCGACGAGTACGAGGAGTTCCCCGTCAGCGATCGTCAGGGAGATGTTGTCGGTCGCCGGGCTCTTGGCACCGGGATAGGTCTTCGTCAGGTCGCGGATCACGATCTCGGACATACCGACCCCTCGGTGGCGCGGGTTCTCCTGGCGGTGGTCATCGGATTTGCGACGTGGAAACCCGGCCGTCCAGGGCCGGGAGGAAACGCCGCTCCCTCCCTTCCGAGGATTGTCTTACGTGGACGGTAAGTTGTGAGGCGTGGGTGAGGTGGTGAAGCGGGCGTACAAGTACCGCTTCTACCCGTCGCCTGAGCAGGCTGGGCTGTTGAGCCGCACCTTTGGGTGTGTGCGTGTGGTGTACAACCGGGCGTTGGAGGCCCGTACCCGGGCGTGGTCGGTCGACCGGCGACGCACCACGTACGTTCAGTCGTCCGCCTGGCTTACGGCGTGGAAACGGTCGGACGATCTGGCGTTTCTGAACGAGGTGTCGTCGGTTCCGTTGCAGCAGACGCTGCGGCACTTGCAGGCCGGGTTCGTGGCGTTCTGGGACAAGCGGGCCCGGTATCCGAGGTTCAAATCCAAGCGCAAGTCGCGGGCGTCGGCGGAGTACACCCGCTCGGCGTTCCGCTGGCAGGATGGTCAGCTCACTCTGGCCAAGATGACCACCCCGCTGAACATCGTGTGGTCCCGGCCCCTGCCCGACGGGGCGGAACCCTCCACGGTCACCGTGTCCCGGGACGCCGCCGGCCGCTGGTTCGTGTCCATCCTGCTCGAAGACCCGGCAGTGAAGGCGCTGTCGCCGGTCGCGGCGGAGGTTGGGGTGGATGCGGGCATTACCAGTTTGCTCACCCTGTCCCACCCGATCCCAGGAATCAGCGACGAGGAAGGGAAGGTGGCCAACCCGCGTTATGGGCAGGCCGACCGGCGGAAGTTGGCCAAGGCCCAGCGGAACCTGGCCCGCAAACAAAAGGACTCCGCGAATCGGGCGAAAGCCCGACTCACGGTGGCTCGGATTCATGCCCGCATCGCCGACCGGCGGCGGGACCACCTGCACAAGCTGACCACCCGACTCGTCCGCGAGACCCAAACGGTCGTGATCGAAGACCTCAGCGTACGCAACATGCTCCGCAACCGCCGCCTGGCCCGCGTCATCTCCGACGCGGCCTGGTCCCAGTTCCGCAGCATGCTGGAATACAAAGCCCAGTGGTACGGGCGTGAGGTGATCCCCGTCGACCGGTGGTACCCGTCGTCCAAGACCTGCTCGACATGCGGGCGGATCAACACCACCCTCGCCCTCAACGACCGCACCTGGACATGCCCCGGCTGCCAAACCAAACACGACCGGGACATCAACGCCGCTAAGAACATCCTCGCCGCCGGGCTGGCGGAGAGGTAAAACGCCTGCGGAGCCGGTGTAAGACCTCAAGGGAAAATCCTCCCGGAAAGGCAGTCGGCGATGAAACAGGAAACCTCACGGGCGACCGTGAGACTCCCGGCCCCTTCAGGGCCGGGAGCATGTCAACGCAGCGTTGTCCCCCACATGTTGATCAAGTACTTGCGCATCAGCGCGATGAACACGATTGCCGGCAGCACGAGGGCGAACCCACCGGCGAAGCGGTACGCCAGCGGCGAGTCGGCGAGCGTCGAGAGCACCTGCGCCGGCAGGGTCCGCTGGTTGAGGGTGAGCACGGCCGCGCCGAGCACCTCGTTCCACGACATCACGAAGGTGAACATCGCCGAGGCCGCGATCCCGGGCAGTGCCTGAGGCAGGACGACGTGCACGAACGCCCGCAGCGGCGTCGCCCCGAAGATGAGCGCGGCCTCCTCGTGGTCGTTCGGCACGGCGTAGAACACGGCGGAGGTGATGAGCACCGTTGTCGGCAGTGCGAGCGCGGTGTGCAGGAGCGCGACGGCGTAGGTGGTGTCGTACAGGCCGGTGGCCAGGAAGACCTTGGCCAGCGGGACGGACAGCACGACGATCGGCAGGGCTCGGGTCAGGAGCAGGAACAGTTGGTACGGCTGGCGGCCGCGGAACACGTACCGGGCCAGCGCGTAACCGGCGGGCACGCCGAGCAGCAGCGCCGCCGCGAGGGTGAACAGCCCGACCTGGAGCGAGTTGAGGAAGCCGGGGATCACCCCGGTGGTGGACAGGAACCGGGACAGCGTCTCGGTGGACAGCTCGGTGGGGAGCAGCGGCAGCGGGAACTGGTTGAGCGACTCCCGGCTGGACAGCGCGGCAAGGGTGATCAGGTAGACCGGCACGCCCATGAAGAGCGTCACCGCGACGCAGGCGACCTGCAACAGCACGTCCCGGCGGCGCCGCGCGCGCCTGGGGTCGGAACTCATCGCGTCACCTCCGTCGTCCGGTCGCGCAGCAGCCGCAGGTACGCGATCGCGGTGACCATGGAGACCGCCAGCACCACCAGGGCGATGGCGGCGGCGACGTTGGGGTTCTGCAGCGCGTAGTACCAGTGGTAGGTCTCGCCGACGAGCAGCGGGAAGTCGCGGCCGGCCAACGCTTGCGCCACCGCGAAGGTCTGCAGGGCCAGGATGGTCCGCAGGATCATCGCCACCTGCAGGCTGGGCCGCAGCTGCGGCAGGATGACCCAGCGCAGGCGCTGCCAGTAGGTCGCCCCGAAGATCGAGGCGGTCTCGTCGTAGTCCCTGGGGATGCCCTGCAGGCCGGCCACGATGATGACGAGCACCAGGGACGTGGCCCGCCACAGCTCGGCGACGAGGACGGCGAGGAACGTCGACGTGGGGTTCTCGTACGACAGCCAGGCGAAGCTGTCCACGCCGATCTTGTGCAGTACCGAGTTGAGGTACCCCTGATCGGTGAAGATCGACAGCCAGACCAGACCGGCGGCCAGGTCGCTGATCGCCAGCGGCAGCACCCAGATGTAGAAGTAGAACCCGGCGAGCTTCGGCCTGGCCCGCAGCAGCAGAGCCATGGCCAGGGCGAACGCGAACTGGAGCGGGATCAGCACGACGATCAGCAGGACGGTGTTGCGCACCGCCGGCCACAGGTACGGGTCGTCGAGCATGCGCTGCACGTACGCCAGGGTGGGGCCCCGGTCGCCGGTGAACGCCTGCGCGACACCGACGACCATGGGCCAGGCGAACAGCACCGTCAGGAAGACCAGCGACGGCGCGATCAGGAGCACCGGCGCGGGCAGCTTCGTCCGACGTCCGCGTACGAGCGCGGTCGCCGGGGGTGGGTCGCCGGTCGACCGACCACCGTCCGTGGCGCCGGTGCCGGCGACGCCCGAGCCCGTGCTCACTGCACTCGGCACGGCTGCCCGTCCGGGTCGGGCTTCCAGCAGGAGACCTTCAGCTCGTCGAGGATGGTGTTGAGCTGCTTGGCCTGGTTGTCGAGGACCTGCTGGACCGGCTTCGAGTCGAGGCAGATCTCCTTGAAGCAGTTCTTGAAGATCTGGGAGACCTCGCCGTCCTTGGCGCCCAGACCGACGGGTGGTAGGGACACGAGCGCGTCGGTGGACTCCTGCTGGGCGCGTACGGCGGCGGCCTCGAGACTGATGGCGGGCGGCAGATCGCTCGGCAGGGTGGCCTGCGCGACGGGGAAGAAGGCGTTGTCCCGGAGCACCCGCAGCTGGGTCTCGGGCGTCGTGAGCGCCTTGATGACCTCCTTCGCCCGATCCACGTCGGGCGCACCGCGCGGAATGGCGAGGCCGGCCACGACGAGCATGTAGCCCAGACCCTTGGGGCCGCGCGGGGCGGGCAGCATGAGCCAGTCGTCCGGCTTGTCCTTCGGGGCGTCCACCAACCGGGCGACGTGGTCCCAGGCGATGAGCACCTCACCGCGTTGCAGCGGTTCCTGCATGAAGTCGTAGTTGGTGGAGGCCGGAGCCGCGTTCGCCCACAGCTCCTTCATGTACTGCCAGGCCTGCGCCGCCTCGGGACCGCGGAAGGTGGTGATCTGCCCGCCGGTGAAGCTGGGCAGCAGGTAGCCCTGGAAGAAGCGGTGGTACAGGCCCTTGGGCCCCGCCGGCAGGCCGAAGATCGGCTTGCCGCCGTTGCCCGCCCGCCCGGCCTTCACCCAGGCCAGCAACTGGTCGTAGGTGAGCTTCTCCGGGTCCACCCCGCTGGGCAGCCACTGGAGCGCCTTCTTGTGGACCGCGACGACGTACGACGCCTGCATCCAGGGGATGTACTTGGTGGTCCCGCCGCCGAGTCTGCCCAGGGCGGCCACGTCGGCGGCGAACCCACGGTCGGTGAGCGCGCCGGCCAGGTCGTCCAGGTCGAGCAGCCGTCCGGCGTGCGGTGCGAGCTGGCCGTGCAGGCCCCCGACCAGATTGACCTGAGTCTTGCCCGCGTCGACCTGCGACGTGAGCGTCGAGGCGAAGACGCCCTCGTCCACCGGGTTGTAGGCGACCTTCGCCGCCGTGACCCGGCTGCCGAGAATCGCCTCGAACCGCTGCCGTTCCTCGACGGGGGTGAACTGGGTGGAAAGGAACGTCATGCTGCCCTCGCCACCGTCGGAGCCGGTGGTGGAAACCCCGCCGCAGGCCGACAGCACCGCGGCACCCGCCGTTCCGAGGCCGAGCCCGAGTACCTTGCGTCGGCTGATCAGCGCATTGGGTAGGGTACTCTTCGTCATCATTGACTCCCTGGGCACGTCTAAATCCGATGTAATCGGGTCTTTCGGCTAGCCTTTTGACAAGAGCTTTTGCAAAATAAGCTCACATAAGTTCCCAGGTCGAAACACGACTGTCAAGAGGTGTTCACCGATGCAGGCCCGAAGCGGCCCGGACATGTCGCGCCCGGCCGTCGGGGCGACTCCCGGACACGTCCTCCAACTGGTCCGGTCGCGTCCGGCATGGACCCGCCAGCAGTTGCTCGCCGCCACCGGGATGTCCCGCCCCACGCTGCAGGACCGGCTGGCACCCCTGTTCGCCACCGGCCTCATCTACTCCGCCGGCTTCGAAGCCTCCGAGGGAGGCCGTCCCGCCGAGCTGATCCGCTTCGACGACCGGCACCTCGTGATCCTGACCTTCGACGTTGGACACACGCATGCCCGCGTCGGCGTCAGCACCGTGCAGGGCCGGGTGCTGCGCTTCCGCGACATCCGACTCGACGTGACCACGACTTCGCCGCCCGCGGTGATCAACACCCTGGTCGGCCTCGCCGCCGAACTGGCCGCCGACACTCCGGACGAGCTGGTCGCCGGCATCGGCATCGGACTGCCCGGTCCGATCTCGCCGGTGACCGGGTTGCCCGGCCCGACCACGATCCTGCCCGGCTGGGAGCACCTGCCGATCTTCGACCTGCTGCGCGAACGGTGGAACGTGCCGATGGTCGCCGAGAACGACGCCCGGGCCCTCGCGCTGGGCGAGGCGACCCGGCATCCGAAGTCGACGGTGCTCGGCCTCAAATGGGCACACGGCATCGGGGCCGGGCTGGTCATCAACAATCGCAGCCTCGGTGGGGACGACGGCGCGGCCGGCGACATCGGGCACGTGAAGCTCAGCCGCGGCGGACCGGAGTGCCGCTGCGGCCGGCGGGGATGCCTCGCGGCGTACGCCTCGGGCCACGCACTGCTTGCCCGGCTGGCCCCGGCCGGGGTGCGCGACCTGGACCACCTCGCCGAGTTGGCGAGGACGGGCGACCGGGCGGTCCGGGCCGCTCTGGACGGAGCCGCCCGCCGGGTGGGAACCGTGCTGGCCGCGCTCATCGCGCTGACCAACCCCCGAACCCTCGTCCTCGGCGGCGCCGTCGGCGCACTGCCGCGGGTCGTCGACGCGGTGGAGGCCCGGGTACGCGAGGTCACCCTGTCGCGAAGCGTGGCGTCGCTACAGGTGCTGCCCAGCCAGCTCGGCCCCAGTGCCGGAACGGCGGGACTGGTCCATCTGGTGGTCGAGCGGGTGCTCTCGGCCGAGGCCGTCGACCGGTCACTCGCCGCCGAGCCCGACTCGCCGGACGCGGCGATCATCCGAAACCGGTGAGCCCCGCCAGCTGACCTCAAGCCCCAGCACCCGGGGGCCGGGCCGGGTTCTGCCATGCCCGCGGACGTCGGCGACGCCCCGGGTCGGGAGGTGCTCCTTGACGGGACCACCCCTCCTTCTATAATTCAGCAAGCAGGGATGTCATCGGGCGGGGAAACCGCGGGCGCGGTCACGAGGGGCCCCGGCACCGCCCGCCACCACCGGCGTACCGCCGGGCGCCACGACGGTCAACCCCGACGCAAGCGTGGAGGCGAGCTTGGCTACAGCGGACCCCATCTCCTCGACGGCGCCGTCGGCCCAGCTTCCCGACCACCCCGGTTGGGTCGACGAGATGCTGCTCCACGGCCCCGACCGCGAGACCTGCCTGGTCCTCGGCGCGTCGCTGGACCGGGCGGCGCTGCGGGCCGAGGTGACGGAGCGCCAGGAGCGGCTGACCGCCGGCGGGCTGCGGGCCGGCGGCACGGTGGCGCTGCATCTGCCCCCCTCGCTCGGCTATGTCGCGAACCTCCTGGCCGCGTGGCGGATCGGCGCCCAGGTGACGCTGATCGACCATCGGCTCGCTCCGGCGGAGGTGACGGCAGCGCTGGCCCGGGTGGGTGCCCAGTTCCTCGTGGAGCCGCCGGCGGCAGCCGTCCCGCCGCTGCGCGGGTTCGTCGCGGTCGACGAGGTCGTCACCGCCCGCCCCGACGGCGAACCGGCCCGTACGCCGCACGCGCTGATCCAGCTCAGCTCCGGCTCGACCGGCCCGTCGAAGGTGATCGGCCGGACCGTGGGCGACCTGCTCGACGAGGTCGCGCGCTACACCCGGATCGACGGGGTGCCGCGGCCCGGGGAGCGGGTGGTGCTGCTCGCCTCGATGGTGCACGTCCTGGGGCTGGTCGGCGGCCTGCTCTACGGGTTGCACGCGCGAGTGCGCCTGACCGTCCCCGAGC
>NZ_JBEYER010000140.1:0-14460 GCF_040634005.1 Micromonospora sp. NPDC007271 | reverse complement strand
CAACACCCACTCCTTCGAAGGCGGCCACTACATCAGCGTCGTCGGCTACCACGACAACGGCCACACCGTGACGATCGCCGACTCCGCCAACCCGAACACCGCCTCCTACCACATCAGCGTGGACAACCTCGCCGACTGGATCGCCACCCGCGGCTACAGCGCCTCCTGACCGAACCCGGTGACAGGAGGAACCACGAAGGGCCCGACCCCCACGAGGGGTCGGGCCCTTCGGCGTCCGCGGGTGCGCGGGTCAGCCGCCTGAGTCGTCCAGCTCGGCGCCGTCGGGCGGGGTGTCGTCGTCCCGGCTGGCCAGCCAGCCGTCGGGCAGGAAAACCTTGCCCGGGGAGTTGGTCCGGCCGCGCGGCTGGCCGAGGGCCTCCACCGGGAACGGCACGGCCGGATCGAGCTTGCCGAGCAGGTCGTCGAGCTGGGCCAGACTGTCGATCATCGCCAGGGAGCGGCGCAGCTCACTGCCGACCGGGAAGCCCTTGAGGTACCAGGCGACGTGCTTGCGGAAGTCGGTGCAGCCGTCCCGCTCACCCCGGGCCGGGTTGCGGGCGCCGGCCACGAACTGGTCGACCAGCAGCTCGGCGTGACGCCGCATGGTCACCGCCACCTCGCCCAGGGTCGGCAGCCGCCGCTCGGGCCGGCCGTTGAACGCGGCCTCCAGGTCGGCGAAGAGCCACGGCCGGCCCAGGCAGCCGCGCCCGATCACCACGCCGTCCACCCCGGTGTGGGCGACCATCCGCAGCGCGTCGTCGGCCTCCCAGATGTCGCCGTTGCCGAGCACCGGCACGTCGAGCGCCTGCTTCAGGGTGGCGATCGCGTCCCAGTCGGCGGTGCCCGAGTAGCGCTGCGCGGCCGTTCGCCCGTGCAGGGCGACCGCGGCGACGCCGGCGTCCTGGGCGGCGAGCCCGGCCTCGACGTACGTCAGATGGTCGTCGTCGATGCCCTTGCGCATCTTGACGGTGACCGGCACCCCGGCGGGTGACGCGGCGTCCACCGCGGCCTTGACCAGCCGGGCGAAGAGCCGGCGCCGCCACGGCAGGGCCGACCCGCCGCCGCGCCGGGTGACCTTCGGGACCGGGCAGCCGAAGTTGAGGTCGATGTGGTCGGCGAGGTCCCGCTCGACCACGATCCGCACGGCGGCGGCGGTGATCTCCGGATCGGTGCCGTAGAGCTGGAGGCTGCGCGGCTGCTCCTCCGCGCCGAAGGCGATCATGCGCAGCGTCTTCGGGTTCCGCTCGACCAGCGCCCGGGTGGTGATCATCTCGCAGACGTAGATGCCGCCGCCCTGCTCCCGGCAGAGCCGGCGGAAACCGACGTTGGTGATCCCGGCCATCGGCGCGAGCACCACCGGCGGCCACACCTGGTGCCGCCCGAGGGTCAACGAACGCAGCGCGGGCATGGTCACCGCCCAAGTGTAAGGAAGGGCCCCCGCTTAACGCTTTCTGCATAGCAGGGGCCCCCTGTTAACAGGGCGCATATCACATGCGCTGGTGCGGCGGGGGGTGTCCACAGGCGGGGCGGCGGTCCACAGGCCGGGCGGCGGCGGCAGCGGCGGCAGGCCCGCGAGGGCCAAGGTGCGGTCATGATCGAGCATCCACCCGCGCTGGAAGAGGCGACGCGGCGCCAGCAACAGTTGGCCACCCGGGCCCAGTTGCTCGCGGCCGGCTTCGACGACATGTTCCTCTACCGGCAGACCCGACGCGGCCACTGGCAACGCGTGCTCCCGGCCACGTACGCGCTGTTCAGCGGCACGCTCACCGGGGAGCAACGACGGATCTCCGCCGCCCTGTACGCGGGCCCGGACGCTCAGCTGACCGGGCTGGCCGCCCTCGGCTGGTACGGCTTCCGGTACAGCCCACGTACCGACGACGTACAGCTGATCGTGCCGCACCACGCGCGGCGCCGGTCTTCGGGGCACGCGGTGATCTCGCGGGCGCTGACCCTCGACCCGAAGGCGCGGCGGACCGAGGTCTATCCGGTCTGCTCGCCGGCGCGAGCAGTCGTGGACGCCGCGCGGGAGCTGAGGCAACTTCGTCCCGTACGCGCCATCGTCGCGGAGGCCGTCCAGCGCGGCTTCGCCGATCTCGACACCCTGGACGCGGAGATCCGGCGGGCCCGGCGCAGCCGTACCGCGCTGATCAGGAAGGCGTTCTCGGAGGTGGTCGCCGGCACCCGGTCCGCGCCGGAAGCGGAGCTGCGCGAGTGCCTGGCCGGCAGCCGGAAGTTGCCACCGATCCTGTGGAACCCGCGACTGACCGACGCCGAGGGGCGGCGCCTGCCGACACCGGACGGCTACCTCGCCGAGGCGGCGGTGGCGCTGGAGGTGGACTCGCAGGAGTTCCACTTCAGCCCGGAGGACTGGACACGCACCCTGGACCGACACAACGAGCTGAGCCGCCTCGGGGTGCTGATCCTGCACTTCACGCCCGCGCAGATACGCCGGGATCCGGTCGGCGTACGACGGCTGGTGGAGGACGCGTACACGACCCGCTGCGGCACAACCGCACCCGTCACGGTCCACGCCAACGACAGCGGGGTGTGAGAAGGGGCCCCTTCTCTACCAGAGGCGTTAAGAAGGGGCCCTTCCTTACCAGCTCAGCAGCCGGGGAGGCGCTCCAGCAGGTAGCGCTCGACCTGGTCCAGGGAGATGCGCTCCTGCGCCATGGTGTCCCGGTTCCGCACCGTCACCGCGTTGTCGTCCAGCGTGTCGAAGTCGACCGTGACGCAGAACGGCGTGCCGATCTCGTCCTGGCGGCGGTAGCGGCGACCGATCGCCTGCGAGTCGTCGAACTCGACCACCCAGCGCTTGCGCAGGTCCGCGGCGAGCTGCTTGGCCTTGGGCGAGAGCGCCTCGTTGCGGGACAACGGCAGGACGGCCACCTTGACCGGGGCGAGCCGCGGGTCGAAGCGCATGACGGTCCGCTTGTCGACGCCGCCCTTGGTGTTGGGCGCCTCGTCCTCGTCGTACGCCTCGAGCAGGAAGGCGAGCACCGCGCGGGTGAGGCCGGCGGCCGGCTCGATCACGTACGGGACCCAGCGCTCGCCCTTGGTCTGGTCGAAGTACGACAGGTCGACGCCGGAGTGCTTGCTGTGCGTGGACAGGTCGAAGTCGGTGCGGTTGGCGATGCCCTCGAGCTCGGCGAACTCGCTGCCGCCGAACTGGAACCGGTACTCGATGTCGACGGTGCGCTTCGAGTAGTGGGAGAGCTTCTCCTTCGGGTGCTCGTAGAAGCGCAGGTTGTTCTCCGACAGGCCGAGGTCGAGGTACCAGTTCCAGCGCTCCCGCAGCCAGTACTCGTGCCACTCCTCGTCGGTGCCCGGCTCG
This sequence comes from Micromonospora sp. NPDC007271, assembly GCF_040634005.1. NCBI lineage: Bacteria > Bacillati > Actinomycetota > Actinomycetes > Micromonosporales > Micromonosporaceae > Micromonospora > Micromonospora sp. NPDC007271. The sequence continues at coordinate 11,126 of NZ_JBEYER010000140.1, read as the reverse complement.
ACGAAGAACTCCATCTCCATCTGCTCGAACTCGCGGGTCCGGAAGATGAAGTTGCCGGGGGTGATCTCGTTGCGGAACGACTTGCCGGTCTGCGCGATGCCGAACGGGGGCTTCTTCCGGGCGACCGTCTCCACGTTCTTGTAGTTGACGAAGATGCCCTGGGCGGTCTCCGGGCGCAGGTAGTGCAGGCCCTCGTCGCTCTCCACCGGGCCCAGAAAGGTCTTCATCAGGCCGTTGAACATCTTCGGCTCGGTGAAGGTGCCCTTGTTGCCGCAGTTCGGGCAGTTGATCTCGGCCAGCGAGGTCGGCGGACGGCCGTGCCGGGACTCGAACGCCTCCTCCAGGTGGTCGGCGCGGAACCGCTTGTGGCAGGACTGGCACTCGGTCAGCGGGTCGACGAACTCGGCCAGGTGGCCGCTGGCCGCCCAGACCTGGCGGGCCAGGATGACCGCCGAATCCAGGCCGACGACGTCGTCGCGCTGCTGGACCATGGTCTTCCACCACTGCCGGCGGACGTTCTCCTTGAGCTCCACGCCGAGCGGACCGTAGTCCCACGCCGACCGGGTGCCTCCGTAGATCTCGCTGGAGGGGAAGACGAAGCCCCGGCGCTTGGCGAGGCTGACGACGGCGTCGATACGGTCGACTGGCATGGTTCCTCCTACGCCGGCTGGCGGTCGGCGGGGGCGATGTGAGTGGCACCGGACGGTTCGGGACAACGGTACGACCACCACGGTCCCGAGCCCAGCACAATACCGGGGCGCGGTCAGCTCACCCCGCAGACCCTTACGGCGCCCGTCTGCTGGTCGGGCGAGAGGGTCACCGTCTGGGGCTCCCGCTTGCCGCCCGCCAGGCTCACGTCCACCGGCACGGTCAGCGTCTGGGCGTCGACCTTCCCGACCCGGTAGCCGGTGATCTGCGGCTCGGTGGCCACCCGCTGCTCGAACTCGGGCCGCGACTCACGCCGGCGGGCGTCGGTGCAGAGCTGGTCGTACGCCTTGGACCAGTCCTTGTCGACGAGCGCCCGGTAGTAGTTGTTGGTCACCGTCCGGCCCTGCTCCTGGATGGCCTGGACGTTGCTCACCGCCAGCCCGACGATGGCCGCGGCACCGCCGCCGCAGCAGAGCACCACGGCGAGCGCGCCGACGCCGAGGCCGAGCCAGAGCCGGGCCCGGCCGCCCTCGGTGGGCGGCGCCGCGAACGGCGGGGCGACCCCGGGGCCGGGCGGCGGCGCGGGAACGCCGGGCCCGGCCGGCGGCTCCGGTGCCGGCGGGACGCCGGGCGGCACGGGAGGCGGAGGCGGGGCGGCCGGTCCGGGAGCGGTCATACGCGCCAGGGTAGTGCCCCGGGGGTCAGCGGTAAGGACCTGCGGCCCGATCGCTGGCCATGATCACCACCTCGCCCTGCGGCGCGGCGCTGGCCAGCGTCTCGTACGCCGACGGCTCGTCGAGCGAGCGGGCCAGCAGCGGCACCGCGGTGACCTTGACGTCGAAGCCGCCCAGCGCCCGCCGGTACGCCCCGACCGACTCCCACTCGGTGACCAGGCACCAGTGCGTCGGGTCGTCCAGCGCCCGCAGCAGTTCCCCGCGCAGGTAGCCGGGGCGGGCCGCGAGGGCGGCGAGGGCGGCGTGCGCCCGCTCGGTGAAGTCCGACGCGCCGTCGGCGTCCACCACGAACCGGTTGGTGACCAGCACCGGGTTCCTCCTCGTAGAGTTTGTGGAATGCAGCGTACGCAGAGTCCCGTGCTGGCCCGGCTGGCCCGGCTCAACCCGACGGCGGTGTTCCTGGCCACGCTGGCCCTGGTGCTGGTCGCGCTCTTCGCCCCGGGCCCGGCCGGCGGGGCGCTGTTGCTGGCGCTGGCCGCGTTGCTGGTGTGGCTGATGGCCGCCACCTGGCCGGTGCAACGGCCGGCCACCCGGATGCTGCGGCTGGTCATGCTGACCCTGTTGATCGCGGTGGCGCTGGCCAAGCTGCTCTGACATGCAATCATGCGTTTTTGACAATCATTGTCAATCGCGCGGACAGTTGCTGTCATGACCAACCGCTTCCCCTTCCGCGCCGTGGCCGCCGCCACCACGGCCGTACTCGCCCTGAGCGGCGTCGCGGCCTGCTCGTCCGACGACACGGCCGGCGGTGACTCCCAGCGGGTCGACGTGGTCGCCGCGATGTACCCGCTCCAGTTCGTCGTCGAGCGGATCGGCGGCGACGCCGTCCGGGTGACGAATCTCGTCAAGCCGGGCGCCGAGCCGCACGACCTCGAGCTCAACCCGGGCCAGGTCGGGCAGATCGCGCAGGCGAAGCTGGTCGTCTACCTGAAGGGCTTCCAGCCGGCCGTGGACGAGGCCGTGGCGCAGAACGCGGCCGACCGCTCCTTCGACGTGTCGACCGTGCAGCCGCTGCTGGACGCCACCTCCGCCGCGCACGAACACGAGGGCGAGGACGCCGACGGTGAGCACGCGGAAGAGGCCGGCGGCAAGGACCCCCACATCTGGCTCGACCCGACCCGGCTGGCCGCGGTGGCCGACCAGGTGGCCGAGCAGCTCGGCAAGGTCGACCCGGCCCGGAAGGCCGACTTCACCGCCCGGGCGCAGGCGCTCCACGCCGACCTGGAGAAGCTCGACGCCGACTTCACCGCCGGGCTGAAGACCTGCCAGCGGCGGGAGATCGTCACCAGCCACGCCGCCTTCGGCTACCTGACCACCCGCTACCAGCTGACGCAGGTCGGCATCGCCGGGCTGACCCCCGACAACGATCCCTCGCCGCAGCGGCTGGCCGACGTCGCGAAGGAGGCCAGGGAGCACAAGGCCACCACGATCTTCTTCGAGACGCTGGTCAGCCCGAAGGTCGCCGACACCATCGCCCGGGAGGTGGGCGCGAAGACCGCGGTGCTCGACCCGCTCGAAGGGCTGTCGGCGGACCACGGCAACGCGGACTACCTTTCAGTGATGCGCGCCAACCTGCAGACCCTCCGGACAGCGTTGAGCTGCTCGTGACAGCACCTGTCATCACCGTCACCCACGGGGCGGTCGGGTACGACGGCCGCCCCGTGCTGCGTGACATCTCACTGACCGTGGCCGCCGGCGAGGTGGTCGCCGTCCTCGGGGCGAACGGCTCCGGCAAGTCCACGCTGATCCGTACGATTCTCGGGCTGGTCCCGCTCAGCGCCGGGTCGATCACCCTCTTCGACCGGCCGCTGCGCCGGTTCCGCCAGTGGCACCGGATCGGGTACGTCCCGCAGCGCCTCGGCGCCGGCAGCGGCGTGCCCGCCACGGTGCGCGAGGTGGTGGCGAGTGGCCGGCTCGCCCGGCGCGGGATACTACGGCCACCGGGTGCCGCCGATCGGGCCGCCGTCGCCGCCGCGCTGGCCTCCGTCGGGCTCACCGACCGGGCCGACGATCCGGTGGCCACCCTCTCCGGCGGGCAGCAGCAACGCACCCTGATCGCCCGGGCGCTGGCCGGCCAGCCGGAGCTGCTGGTGCTGGACGAGCCGACCGCCGGGGTGGACGCGGCCAGCCAGGAGGCGTTCGCGGCGGCGCTGCGCGGTTTCGTCGACGGTGGCGGGACGGTGCTGCTGGTCGCGCACGAGCTGGGGCCGCTGCGGCCGGTGATCAGCCGGGCGATCGTCATCCATCAGGGTGGGATAGCCCACGACGGCGCGGTGCCGGAGCCGGCCGGCCACCACGCGGCGCCCGATCACGACCACGTGCATCCGCACGGCCCCGACGAGCACGCCGGACTGTGGAGCTGAGCATGGAACTCTTCCAGTACCCGTACATGCAGCGTGCCCTGCTCGCGGCGCTGATCATCGGCCTGGCCGCCCCGTCGCTCGGCATCTACCTGGTACAGCGCCGGCTGACGCTGATCGGTGACGGGATCGGCCACGTGGCGCTGACGGGCGTCGGCCTGGGGCTGCTGCTGAACCGCTCCCCGGTGCTCGTCGCGGTGCTCGTGGCGGCGGCCGGCGCGGTCGCCGTCGAACTGATCCGCGCCCGCGGACGGACCTCCGGCGATCTGGCCCTCGCCCTGCTCTTCTACGGCGGGATCGCCGGCGGCGTGATGCTGGTGGGGCTCTCCAACAGCAACAGCGCAAAGCTCAACGCCTACCTGTTCGGGTCGCTGACCACCATCCCGCCCGAGGACATGATCGTCATCGTGGGGCTCGGCGTGGCGATCCTGGTGGCGATGCTCGCGCTACGCCCGGCACTCTTCGCGGTGTGCCATGACGAGGAGTACGCCCGGGTGTCCGGCCTGCCGGTGCGGACGCTGAACCTGCTGATCGCGGTCACCACGGCGGTCACCGTGACGATCGCCATGCGGGCCGTCGGGGTGCTGCTGATCAGCGCGTTGATGGTGGTCCCGGTGGCCGCGGCGCAGCAGGTCGCACGCGGGTTCCGCAGCACCATGGCGGCGGCCATGCTGATCGGCCTGCTCGCCGCCGGGTCCGGCATCTGGGTGGCCGCCAACGCCAACACCGCCCCCGGAGCGTCGGTGGTGCTGATGGCGATCGCCGCGTTCGTCGTTGTCGCGACGTTCGGCGCGGTCTGGCGCGGGCTGCGACGGCGCAGCGCACCGGCCACCACTCCCGCCTCCGAGCCGCACGAGGTGGTGCTGAACCGATCCTGACCGGGGGCTCCCCGATGGGATTGGTTACCGTTACAAGATGAGCAGCGGACCGGCCTACGACGCCTTCGAGGGCGCGGGTGAGCTGCTGCGCGCGCTCTCCGCGCCCATCCGGTTGGCGATCGTGAGCGAGCTGGCCCAGGGCGAGCGCTGCGTCCACGAGCTGGTGGACAAGCTCGGCGCCCCGCAGCCGTTGGTCTCCCAGCATCTGCGGGTGCTGCGCGGCGCGGGCGTGGTCCGCGGCTCCCGGCGCGGCCGGGAGATCGCGTACGCCCTGGTGGACGAGCACGTCGCCCACATCGTCGCGGACGCGGTCAGCCACGCCGGGGAGGGGTAGTGACGGAGGGAGCGCCGCGCAACACCCGGCAGCGGACGGCGGTGAGCGCGCTGCTGGCCGAGGTGGAGGGCTTCCACAGCGCCCAGGACCTGCACGCGATGCTGCGCCAGCGGGGCGAGCGGGTCGGGCTGACCACCGTCTACCGGACGTTGCAGGGGCTCGCCGACGCCGGCGAGATCGACGTGATGCGCCCGCCCGGCGGCGAACACCTCTACCGGCGGTGCAGCGAGGGGCACCATCACCACCTGGTCTGCCGGCGCTGCGGCCGGACCGTCGAGGTGGCCGGCCCGGCGGTGGAGCGCTGGGCGGGGCGGGTCGCCGCCGAGCACGGGTACGTCGAGGTCAGCCACACCCTGGAGATCTTCGGCACCTGCCCGGCCTGCGCCGGCTGACGATTCCGTCGGTGCGGCCGCGGCCGGGCCGTGGCACGCTGTCCGGCGTGAAGATCTACGCTGATCGTTTCCCTACCGCCCTCCGTCAGCTCCTCACCGATCTGCTCGTGGCCGTCTGGGTGTACGCGGCGATCCGCTTCGCACTCTGGCTGCACGACCTGATCGAGAAGCTGGCCGTACCCGGACAGAAGCTGGAGGGGGCCGGCGGTGGCCTCGCCGACAACCTGGCCGACGCCGGCGCCAAGGTGGGCCGCGTCCCGCTGGTCGGCGACGAGCTGACCGCCCCCTTCAGCAAGGCCGCCCAGGCCGCCCGCGCGGTCGCCGACGCTGGTCGTGACCAGCAGGAACTCGTCGGCCAGCTGGCCCTCGGGCTGAGCATCGCGGTGCTGGTCTTCCCGCTCGGGCTGGTGCTCTTCGGCTGGCTGCCGCTGCGGTTGCGCTGGATTCGCCGGGCCGGCGCCGCGAAGGCACTCGCCACCGCCCCCGCCGGCCGGGACCTGCTGGCGCTGCGCGCGCTCGCCGGGCAGCCGCTCGGGCGGCTGGCCCGGATCGCCCCCGACGTGGCCGAGGGGTGGCGGCGCGGCGACGACGCGACCGTCGACGCGCTCGCCGCACTGGAGCTGCGCAGACTCGGCCTGAAGGCCGGCGGCTAAGGTGTGGCGGTGCTGTACTTCCTGATCGTCGTCGCCGTACTGCTGCTGGTGTACGCGGGCGTCCTGGTGAGCTACGTCCGCAAGGGCCGCAAGATCCCGCCGGCCGCGTACCTGGTGCTGGCCGCGCTGAACGGGCTCATCCTGGCCGGGGTGCTGGCCTGGGCGATCGCCAGGGGCTGAGCCGGCCGCCTCCCGCCGAGCGGGGTCCAGCGGGCGGCTGGCGGCCCGCCCGCTGGCTCCCAGCCACAGATTCCTGGAGAGCGATATGCCGCTGAGTCATGTTTATGACGCAGAGGCATATCGCTCGATGCGGTTGGCACCGTCTGCGGAGCTCGACGCCAAGATCCGTCTGCCGAATTCGCCGCCCCGCGACCGGACTCACCCCACCGGCGGGATGCGGCGGCGGACGTCCTGCGCCGTGGAGGGGCCGGGCTGCCAGGGGGCCACCCAGGGCCGGTCGGCAGGCGGGGTGACCACACCCTCCTCCAGCGCGGCGTACCGGCCGGCGAGGATCCGCTTCGCGGCCGCCACGTCCACGGAGTCGGTGTTCGACCAGAGGCCGGTGAACAGCTCGTCGACGCGCAGCCAGGCCTGCCGGCAGAACAGGTCGGCCAGCTCGACGTGCTCCGGGTGCTCGGCCCGCTCGGCGGTGGCCCGTACGCAGACCGCGGACATCGCGAACAGCTCCGCGCCGATGTCCACCACCCGGCCGAGGAACGCCTGCTTGCGCTCCATCTTCCCCTGCCAGCGGGACATCGCGTAGAAGGTGGACCGGGCCAGCTTGCGGGAGGCGCGCTCGACGTGCCGCAGGTGCCCGGCGAGCGCCCCGAACTCGTGGTAGGCCCCGGGTGCCTGGCCCCGGCCGACGGCGAGGGTGGGCAGCCACTTCGCGTAGAAGACGCCGGCCCGGGCACCCGCCCGAGCCTTACGGCCCAGCCCGGCGTCCGGGTCGATGATGTCGCCGGCCACCGAGAGGTGCGCGTCGACCGCCTCCCGGGCGATCAACAGGTGCATGATCTCGGTGGAGCCCTCGAAGATCCGGTTGATCCGCAGATCACGCAGCAACTGCTCGACCGCGGCCGGTCGCTCGCCCCGGGCGGCCAGGGACTCGGCCGTCTCGTAGCCGCGGCCACCCCGGATCTGGATCAGCTCGTCGGCGATCTTCCAGGCCATCTCGCTGGCGTAGAGCTTCACCAGCGCCGCCTCGATCCGGATGTCGTTGCGGTCGTCGTCGGCGAGCAGGCAGCACAGGTCGAGCATGCTCTCCATGCCGTAGGTGGTGGCGGCGATGAACGCCAGCTTCTTGGCGACCGCCTCGTGCTCGCCGACCGGCCGGCCCCACTGGACCCGCTCGGCGGCCCACTCCCGGGCCACGTTCAGCGACCACTTGCCGGCGCCGACGCACATCGCCGGCAGCGAGAGCCGCCCGGTGTTCAGTGTGGTCAGGGCGATCTTCAGCCCCTTGCCCTCCCCGCCGATCACGTTCTCCTTCGGCACGAACACGTCGTGGAACCGGGTGAGGCTGTTCTCCAGGCCGCGCAGGCCCACGAACGCGTTGCGCCGCTCGACCGTGATCCCCTCGCTGTCGCCCTCCACCACGAAGGCGGTGATGCCGCCCCGCCGCCCCTCGGTCGCCGGCACCCGGGCCATCACCACCAGCAGGGTGGCGACCGTGCCGTTGGTGGCCCAGAGCTTCACCCCGTTGAGCCGGTAGCCGGTGCCGTCCTCGGTCGGCTCGGCGGTGGTGGCCAGCCGGGCCGGGTCGGAGCCGACGTCCGGCTCGGTGAGCAGGAACGCGGACACCTCACCGGCGGCCAGCCGGGGCAGGAAGCGCTGCTTCTGCTCGGGCGTGCCGAACATCTTCAGCGGCTGCGGCACGCCGATCGACTGGTGCGCGGAGAGCAGCGCGCTGATCGCCGGGTTGACCGAGCCGGCCCGCATCAGCGCCCGGCAGTAGTGCAGGTTGCTCAGCCCGAGCCCGCCGTACTTCCGGTCGATCTTCATGCCGAAGGCGCCCAGCCGGGCCAGCCCGTGGAACACCTCGTCCGGAATGCGCGCGTCCCGCTCGATCGCGGCACCGTCCACCTCGGAGTCCAGGTACGCCCCGAGCGCGTCGAGGAACTCCTCGGCCCGCGCGACGTCGTCGACTTTCGCGCGGGGCCACGGGTTGATCAGGTCGAGCCGGAACCGCCCGAGGAAGAGCTCCTTGCCGAAGCTGGGCCGGTCCCAGGCCGTCTCGCGGGCCGCCTCGGCGACCTGCCGGGCCTCCTTCTCGGAAACCTGCCCGGCCTCGGTGGGCAGCGGCCCCACCCCGTCGGCGGACTCGGGTCGGTTGTTCTGTGTCGTGGTCACGGCTGCCTCCTGGAGACCTCGGTCCGGCTGCGTCGACGTGCTCGACGAAAACGACGCTACCCCCGGTTGTTACCCAGGGGTAGCCTTCGGTGCACGTCCGATTTGGCGGGACCGGCGCGGTCAGTCGCCGGGCAGCACCTCGTCCTCGTCGTCGATGTCGCCGTCGCCCCAGTTGCGCCGGGAGAACGGCAGGATCAACCAGAAGGTCAGGAACCACACCGCGGCCAACCCGGTCAGCACCAGGGCCATCGGCCGGTTCAGCACGAAGTCGGTGATCAGCAGGACCGCGCTGACCATCGAGATCAGCATGAAGGCCAGCCCGCCGGTGGCCATCCGGTGGGCGTACCGGACCAACTCCGGCTTGCGGCCCTGCCGGAACAGCGCCCGATGGAAGGCGACCGGCGAGATGATCATCGCGGTGGCCGCGGCGGCGGACAGCAGCGAGACGATGTAGACGTCCTTCTGGAAGGTGGTGGTCCGGGTGAAACCGTTGCTGAAGGGCAGCGTGAGCAGGAAGGCGAAGAGGATCTGCACCCCGGTCTGCGCCACCCGCAACTCCTGGAGCAGGTCGGCGAAGTTACGCTGCCAGCGCTGCTTCTCGGTCTCCTTCGACACCCGTTACCTCCAGGACGGACGATACTGCCGGTGGCGGCCGCCCACCGGCAGCACAGCCCTTGCCCCGTCGGGCGGCGGGCGAAACCGCCTCGGATACGCGCTCAGGCGCCCCGGCGGATCCGGCCGCCGTAGTGGGCCTCCAGCTCGGCGTTGTGCTCGTCGCCACCGGTGATGTTCGCCGACAGGTAGACCGGCGGCCGCTCCCCCGCCGCCAGCAGCCGGGCCACCACCTCCGCCACGATCTGCTGGGCCAGCAGCGCGGCGGTGATCGAGGAGACCGCGCCGACCGCGCCGCCGCCGGGCAGCGGCAGAGTGGCGTCGCCGTACGGGGCGCCGTTGTCGAGCACCACGTCGGCGAAGTCGGCCAGCTTGCGCCCGGACGGGTGGCGCGAGGTCATCCGGGCCGAGTGCGCCGCCGAGGTGATCGCGATCAGCGGGTGCCCGCGTTCCTTGACGATGGACGCGAACTCCACCATCGCCCCGTTCACGCCGGAGTTGGAGGCGAGCACGAAGACGTCCTGCGGGCGGATCGGGGCCAGCTCGTAGAGGCGGTGCGCCACCTCGGGCTCGCGTTCCAGCTTCGGGCCGAGCACGTCGGCCGGCTCGCCGCCGTAGAGCACCAGATCACGCAGGGCGATCTTGTTGGTGGGGACCAGCCCACCGGCCCGGCCGGCGATCTCCATCGCCAGGGCCTCCGAGTGGCCGGTGCCGAACGCGTGCACCACCCCGTCGGCGCGCAGCGACTCGGCGACCAGGTCGGCCGCCCGGCCGACGTTGTCCCGCTGGCCGGCGGCCACCCGGCCGATCGTCTCGGTCACCACCGCCAGGTACGCCTCGGCGCTCACGCCGCCGCCTCGCTTCGCTCCGCGACGGCGCGAGGCGCCGCGCTGCTGAGCCCAATGGTTCGCTCGCTCCGCTCGCTCACGCTCATGCTTCCTCCGTCCGTCGGTTCCGGGCCAGCCAGTCCACCGCGAAGTCGACCGCCGCCCGCTGCCTCATCAACCGGCCCGTCCCGTCGCCGACCGGCCCGAGCCGGACCGCACCGGTCGCCTCCAGGTCGGCGCCGAGCCGCCCGAAGTCCCCCTCGTCCAGGACGATGTCCTCCCACCACACCCACTCGCGGCCACCGTCGCCGGTCAGCACGGCCGCGCCGCAGCGCTCGCGGGGCGGCGCCGGCTGGCGGTACTCGGCCAGGTGCAGCGAGGTGTTGCTGTCGTGGTCCACCCCCAGCAGCAGCACGTCGGCGTCCAGTTCGTACAGCCGGGCCAGCGGGGAGCCCTCGCCGAGCATGCCGGCCAGCGCGTGACCGGCGACGATCCGCTCCGCGGCCGGGCCGAGGGCGGCGAACGAGACGTGCGGGTGGTCACTGCGCCGCGCTCCCGGCGTGGTGCGAACCAGCTCGGCCAGGGCGCCCATGAACCGGCTCGGCGTGACCGCCGGGTCGAAGCCCGGCATCGCGGCCCGGATCACCGGCCACCAGTCCGCCGGCACCGGCGGGTTGGTCCAGCCCGCCGGGTCACTGTTCTCCGGGGTGTGGGTGGGTACCACGACCGTCCCGTCCGGACCGAGCACGTCACGCAGGGCGAGCAGCACCGCCTCCGGGCCACCGCAGAGGAAACCCAGCGGGCGCAGGGCCGCGTGTACCAGGACGATCCCGCCGGGGCGTACGCCCAGGGCGCGGAGCTGGGCGGCGAGCGAGGCGCGGGTGTGCGGCCGGGCCGGTCCGGTGGTCGCGGTCATCGGACGACCCGGGCGAGGATCGCCTCGGCCAGCGGGGCGGGTGCCTCGTCGGGGATCCAGTGGGTGATGCCGGGCAGCTCGACGAAGCGGTAGTCGCCGGTGACGTGGGCGGCGCACGCCTCGGCGGCGGTCCGGCCGATCGCGGCGTCCCGGTCGCTCCAGACGAAGGTGGTCGGCACGCCCACCGGCCCGACGGCCTTCAGGTCGGCCCCCGACATGGCCCGGTACCAGTTCAGCGCGGCGGTCAGCGCGGCCGGTTCGCGCATCGGGTCGGCGTACCGGGCCACCCGCGCGGGGTCGCCCACCCCGCCGAGCATCCTCCGCAGCGCGGCCGCGCGCAGCGCGAGCAACACCTTTTCCGCCTTGCCGGGCTTGCGGAACAGTCCGATGTAGGCGGAGCGGGCCTGTTGCCGCCGGTCG
>NZ_JBEYER010000139.1:0-14708 GCF_040634005.1 Micromonospora sp. NPDC007271 | reverse complement strand
CCGTCCCTGGCTCAGCGGCACGCGGTCGACTTCTCCGCCGGGCGTCGCACGGCCGTCGAGGTGGCGGGGCGGCGGCGTTCCAGATCACAAAAATAAGTACGACCGGTCGTGCTTTTTTCGGTACGCTGCCCGCATGACGATCGACGGCCGGGTCGCCCGCGGCGAGCGCACCCGCGCCGCGGCGCTGGATGCCGCCGTGGCGCTGGCCACCGAGGCCGGCCTGCACGGGCTCTCCCTCGCGCAGCTCGCCGACGCCCTCGGGGTGAGCAAGTCCGGCCTGTTCGCGCACTGGCGCTCCAAGGAGGCCCTCCAGCTCGCCACCGTCGACCGGGCCGTGGCCCAGTTCCAGGAACTGATCGTCCACCCGGCCCTGCGCGCCCCCCGGGGCGTACGCCGGCTCTGGGCCGTGCACACGGCCCGGATCGACTTCTACGCCGCCCGGGTGCTCCCCGGCGGCTGCTTCTTCGCCAACACCGAGTTCGAGTACAACGCCCGCCCCGGCCCGGTGCGGGACCGGCTCGCCGCAGCGTTCGAGCGCTGGACCGCCTTCCTCGAACGCCTCGTCCAGGAGGCCGTCGACCTCGGCGAGCTCCCCGCCGACGTGGACGTCCCCCAGCTGGCGTACGAGGTCGACGCGCTCGGGATCAGCGCCGTGATGCGCTCCCGGCTGCTCGACCCGGACACCGCCTACCGGCACGCCCGTCAGGGCCTGCTGCACCGCCTACGGGCGCTGTGCCCCGATCCGACCCTGCTACCGGAAGGTCCGTCATGACCCACGCCACCGTCGACCGCCCCGCCGTCGAGTTCGGCCACGTCGAGCACATCCCGGTGCACTTCGACGACCTCGACGCCATGGGCATCCTGCACAACGCCCGGTACGCGGTGCTGCTGGAGCGGGCGCTGACGCCGTACTGGGCCGAGCGCGGCGTGGCCTTCCGCGGCGGAGGGCACAGCGCCCCCGACACGTTCCACGCGGTCCGCGAGTTCAACATCGCCTACCGGACCCCGATCACCGGCACCGGGCCGGTGGCCGTGCACTTCTGGCTCGAGCACTTCGGCACCAGCAGCGCCCGGTACGCCTTCGAGTTCCGTTCCCTGGACGGTGGCACCCTGCACGCCGACGGCACCCGCTCGATCGTCCGCCTGGACCCGGCGACCCTGCGCCCCACCCCGTGGACCGAAGTCGCACGAGCGGTCGCCGCAACCCTGCTCCGTCCCGCCCAGCTGCCCGCCTGACGCACGGGCGGTGTCAACAGGGGACCCTTCCTCACCGGAAGAAGGCGCGTAGGAGGGTGGCGCTCTCCGCCTCCAGGACGCCGCTGTAGACCTCGGGGCGGTGGGTGAGGCGGCGGTCGCGCAGCACGTCCCAGAGCGACCCCACCGCGCCCGTCTTCGGCTCCCACGCGCCGAAGACCACCGTGGAGATCCGGGCCAACGCGATCGCCCCCGCGCACATGGTGCAGGGCTCCAGCGTCACCACCAGGGTGCAGCCCGCCAGCCGCCAGTGCCCCAGCCGCTCGGCGGCCCGGCGCAGCGCCAGCACCTCGGCGTGGGCGGTCGGGTCGCCGGTCAGCTCCCGCTCGTTGCGCCCGATGGCCAGCTCGACGCCGTCCGGGCCGTACACGACCGCGCCGACCGGGACGTCCTCGATCACGTCCTCGACCGCGGCCTCGCCGTCCGCCGCCGGGCCGCCTTCCCCCGCCGGGCCGCTGTCCGGGCCGGTCACCGCGACCTGCAGGGCCCGGCGCATCCACAGCTCGTGCCGCTGCCGGCGGCCCACGCCGCCCGGATCGGCCAACCCCTCGTCCGCGCCCGGGCCGACCCGGCCCAGCCGGCCCGGGGTCGGCTGGCCGGGGCGTACGGTTTCCAGTGCCGGGTCGGTGGCGTCGGCCGGCTCCGCGGCGCCGGGCACCACCGGCTCGGTCGGCTCAGACCTCACGCAGTTCCTCAACCTCGTCCCCGCAGCCGAGCACCTGGCAGATCTCGGCGGTGACGTCGGCCGGCATCATCCCCTCGTGGCCGCAGAGGGCCAGCAGCTTCTGCGCCGAGATGCCCAGGTCGGCGAGGATGTCCGCGTCGCCCACCGGGTCGGCCTCCGGGTCCGCCGCCGGCTGCTCGGTCTCGCCGTCGCCGCCGGCGGCCACCTGCGGCTCGTCGGTGTCCCCGAGACCGGTGACCGGGGCCTTCAGGTCGCCGACCAGCAGGGCGCCCAACCGCGATTCGTCCGCGTAGGCCGAGTCGGAGCCGAAGATCCGCAGGTCCTCCCCCTCGTCCAGCCGCAGGATCACCAGGTAGGTGTCGTCGGCCTCGACGAACAGCAGGGACAGGTCGGCGTCCGGCTCGACGTCGCGCAGCCGGTCGGCGACCTCGTCGATGTCGGTGGCACCCCGCAGGCTCACCTCTTCGGCGGTCCAGCTGCCCTCGACGCGCCCCACGGCAGCAGCGAAGTACGACACGGTCCCCCCAAGTTGGCCTCGGCAGCACGCCGACTCGTCACGCGTGCACGTTAACCGGTCGGGTCGGCGGGCGACCGGTCAACGCCCCGAAGGGCCGGCCGTTCCTGGAGAAAGTCGGTCAGCCGGCGACGCGCCGGCGGGTGGCGATGAGCTGACGCAGCCGCTCGGTGCGGACCCGCTGCGGCCGCTCGCGCTGGCGTACCGCGCGGGCACCCGCCAGGTCGGCGAGCAGTTGCAGGCGGCGGCGGCTCCGCTCGGGGTCGAGCCGCGGCGGGGTGGTCCAGGCCATACCGCGAGGGTGGCCCGTCACCGCGCGTACGTCAAGACGGCCTTCGCTACGCAATTCAAACCTCACGCGGAGTCACCAGAGCGGCCAGTCTCCGGCCTGCGCCCAGCGGGCCGCCACCACGGCCGCCGCGATGCTCCAGCCACCGGCGGTGACAATCGCGACCCCGGTGGCCACCCCCCGGTCGCCGTACCGGACCAGGACCGCGGCGGCCAGCCAGGCCAGCCCGCCGGCGGCCAGGGTCCACCACGCGTAGCTGGGCACATCGTGGCCGAGCAGGCCGAAGAGGAGCAGCCAGGCGAGGGCGACCACCGCGCCGACCGCGACACCGCCGCCGGTGACCGGGTGCGGCTCGCGCCACGTCGGCCGCGGCGGCGCCCCGGCGGGGAAGAGCCCCGACGGGGTACGCGGCAGCGGCCGGGCCCCGCCCGGACCGGACTCACCGGGTACGGCGTGCCACCCGTTCATCGCTCCTGCCCCCTTCGCGGACGGTGGACGGACCAGGGATCACGCAGAGTTACCGCCCCGGGCCCCGCGCGGACACGGACCGGTCTCAGCGTTCGTCCCCACGGTAGTGGTCTGTCAGGATGACCGAATGCGCTCGCGATCGACCGTACGCCGCCCGCGTTCGGCGTACCCGGTCCTGCTGCTGCTCCTGCCGGCCCTGGCGGTCGGAGGCGCCGCCGGATGCGCCGCCGACGACCCACGCCCGACCGGCTCGGGCAACGTGTGGCAGGGTCCGAGCGCAACCACCGCCGAGCAGCCCGCCGGGGCGACCGCCGCCGGGCCGAGCGCGCCGGCGGAGACGGCCTCCCCCGGGCCCTCGCCGAGCCGCACGCCCCTGCGGCACGTCTTTCCGGTCCAGGCGGAGAAGCTCGCCTACCATCCGACGCACTCGGCGTACCCGGGGACGGACATCTTCGCCGACTGCGGCGCACCCGTGGTCGCGGTCACCGACGGACGGATCCTCGAGGTGAGCCGGGTGGACCGGTTCGACAAGCGCGGCCCGCTCGGGCCGTACAACGGGGGCCTGTCGGTCTCCCTGCTCGGCGACGACGGGGTGCGTTACTACGGGTCGCATCTGAGCACCATCGCCACCGGCATCGACCCCGGCGTACGCGTCCACGCCGGGCAACCGCTCGGCAAGGTCGGCCGCACCGGCAACGCCAACAACGTGTGCCACCTGCACTTCGGCATCTCTCCCCAGTGCCGGGGCCACGACGACTGGTGGATCCGCCGGGGTGTGGTCTGGCCGGCCAGGTACCTGAACTCGTGGCGGAAGCGGGGCAACCGCGAACCGGCCGCCGAGGTGGCCGCCTGGCAGCGCGAACACGGCTGCCCCAAGGCCCCTGCCCGGGCCGGCGGGGGCGGCTGACCCGGGCGTCCACTCCCGACACCACCGCGCGACACTCGGCGACCGACGGCGCGGACGCGTAGGTTGCAGGGCATGACTGCCCGGGATCCCATCGCCGACCTGCGCCGGATCGCGTTCCTGCTGGAGAAGGCGAACGAGGCGACCTACCGGGTCCGGGCGTTCCGGTCGGCGGCCAACGCGCTCGCCGCGCTGCCCGCCGGGGAGGTGGCCGAGCGGGCGCGCACCGGCAAGCTGACCGAGCTGGCCGGGGTCGGCGACGTCACCGCCCGTTGCGTGGTCGAGTCGCTGGCCGGCGAGGAACCGGTCTACCTGCGCCGGTTGGTGGCCACCGAGGGCACCGACCTCGACGCGGCCGCCGCGGCGCTGCGGGACGCGCTGCGCGGCGACTGCCACACCCACTCCGACTGGTCGGACGGCGGCTCACCGATCGAGGAGATGGCCCTGGCGGCGGTCGAGCTGGGGCACGAGTACCTGGTGCTGACCGACCACTCACCCCGGCTCAAGGTGGCCCGGGGGCTGACCGCGGAGCGGCTGCGCCGGCAACTCGACCACGTGGCCGCCGTGAACGAGGCGCTGCCGAAGGGCTTCCGCATCCTCACCGGCATCGAGGTGGACATCCTCGCCGACGGGTCGCTGGATCAGGACGAGGAGCTGCTCGCCCGGCTCGACGTGGTGGTCGGCTCGGTGCACAGCGGCCTGAACGACGACCGGGCGAAGATGACCCGGCGGATGCTCACCGCCATCGCCAACCCGCACCTGGACATCCTCGGCCACTGCACCGGCCGGATGGTGTCGTCCCGGCCGGCGGGGGTGAAGGGGCCGGGCGACCGGGGGCACCGGGCGCGTACCCGGGCCGAGAGCGACTTCGACGCGGACGCCGTCTTCGCGGCCTGTGCCGAGCAGGGCGTGGCCGTCGAGATCAACTCTCGCCCGGAGCGGCAGGACCCGCCGAAGCGGCTGATCCGCCGCGCCCTGGAGGCCGGCTGCCGGTTCGCCATCAACACCGACGCGCACGCCCCCGGGCAGCTCGACTGGCAACGCTTCGGCTGCGAGCGCGCGGCGCTGTGCGGCGTCCCGGCGAACCGGGTGGTCAACACCTGGAAGGCGGACCGCCTGGTGAGGTGGGCCCGGACCCGCCGCTGACCCGACACCGAGCCAGGCTCTGCCGCCGACTCAGGACCAGGCTCTGCCGCCGACTCAGGACCGGGCGGCCGGCTCCGGGGCCGGGACGGCACGGGCGCCGAGCACCGGACGCGACCGGCGCCCGCCGAGCATTCCCTGCGCGACCGCGACCCCGAGCAGCACGATCAGGGCGCCCACCGGCTGGTGCCAGTTCATCCGCTCGCCGAGCACCGCGGCACCGATCAGCACCGCGAACACCGGGATCAGGTACGTGACGGTGGACGCGGTGCTCGCCCCGGCCAGCCGGATGTTGCGCAGGTTGATCACGAAGGCCAGCCCGGTGCCGAGCGCACCGAGCGCCAGCACGCTGGCGACCACCCGGGCGGACAGGCCGGTCGGCACCGGGGGTGCCCCGGCCACCAGGGGCGCGACCACCGCGAGCTGCGCCGTCGCGACCAGCAGCTGCGCCGCCGACAGCGACAGGCCCGAGTACGCGCTGCCCGCGATGAACTTCTTCTGGTACGGGATGGCCACCCCGTAGCCGGCCGCCGCGCCCAGGCACATGAGCTGCCCGGTGAAGTGCGACCCGCCGACGCCCTCCCAGACGCCGAGCACCACCAGCACGCCGGCGAAGCCCAGACCCAGCCCGACCGCCCGCCGCACGGTCAGCCGCTCGGTGCGGAAGACCAGCACCGCCAGCGGCAGCACGATCAACGGGGTGGTGGCGTTCCAGATCCCCGCCAGCATCGACTCCACCCGCTGCTCGCCGAAGCCGAAGAGGGTGAACGGCACCGAGACGCCGAAGGCGGCGACCACGACCAGGTGCGCCCAGACCCGGGGCTCGCGGGGCAGCCGGTCGCGCAGCACGGCCAGCACCACCAGCAGGGTCGCCGCACCGGTGGCGACCCGGTAGAGGGTGAGGTGCAGCGGATGCAGCTCGCTCACCCCGACCTTGATGAAGAGGAAGCTGGAACCCCAGATCACGCCGAGCGCGAGGAAGCCGGGCAGCCAGCTCCGCAGGCCCGCCCGGTCAGGAGTCAAATCCACGGTCACCCCTGACACTCTTCACCACCGGTACGACGAAGTCCCGCGAAAATCGGACGCCGTGTCGACCGCCACACCTGCCGTTCCCGATCGGGCTCGACGCAGCGGAACTGCTGCCCTGAACAGGCAAACACGGTCGACAGCAGGGTGACCGGGTCACGTAGGGTCGCAGGGTGGGACGAATCGATGACCTCGCCAACCGGTACGTGGCCGACTGGGCCCCGCTGAGCCCGACCGGCGCCACGTACGTCGGCATCGCCGGCTACGACGACCAGCTCGACGACCTCTCGCCAGAGGGGTACGCGGCCCGCGCCGACCTGGTCCGCCGCACCCTGGCCGACCTCGACGTGACCGAGCCGGACTCGGAGGCGGAGCGGACCGCCAAGGAGGCGATGCAGGAGCGCCTCGGCCTGGAGCTCGCGCGGCACGAGGCCGGCGAGACCACCAGCGAAGTCAACGTGATCGCCAGCGCGCTGCACGACGTACGCATGATCTTCGACCTGATGCCGACCGAGGGCGACGACGCCAGAGCCAACATCGCCGCCCGACTCAACGGCTTCCCCGCCGCCATCGAGGGCTACAAGCGCACGCTGCGCGAGGCGGCCGCGGCCGGGCACGTGAGTTCACAGGTGCAGCTCGTCGAGGTCGCCAAGCAGTGCGACATCTGGACCGACCCGAACCGCGACAACTTCTTCCACGGCCTGGCCGAGCGCCTCGGGGCCGACGGGGCGCTCGGCGCCGAGCTGCGCAAGGGCGCGGCCGCCGCGACCGCGGCCACCGCCGAGTTCGGGCAGTTCCTCCGGAGCGAGCTGGCCCCACAGGGCCGGCAGAAGCAGGCCGCCGGCCGGGAACGCTACGAGCTGGCCTCGCAGTACTTCCTCGGCGCCAAGGTCGACCTCGACGAGACGTACGCCTGGGGTTTCGCGGAGCTGGCCCGCCTGGAGTCCGAGATGCGAGTCGTTGCTGAGCGCATCTCAGGTCCAGGCGCGACTGTCGGTGATGCGGTTCGAAAGCTGGACGCCGACCCGGCGCGGACGATCCAGGGCAAGGAGGCCTTCCGGGACTGGATGCAGGCGCTCGCCGACAAGGCGATCAGCGAGCTGCACGGCACCCACTTCGACATCCCCGAACAGGTCCGCCGGATCGAGTGCTGCCTCGCCCCGACCAGTGACGGCGCGATCTACTACACCGGCCCGAGCGAGGACTTCTCCCGGCCGGGCCGGATGTGGTGGGCGGTGCCGCAGGGCATCACCGACTTCTCCACCTGGCGGGAGGTGACCACGGTCTACCACGAGGGCGTGCCGGGCCACCACCTGCAGGTCGCGCAGACCGCCGTCCGCGCCGACCTGCTCAACCGCTGGCAGCGGCTGCTCTGCTGGGTCTCCGGGCACGGTGAGGGCTGGGCGCTCTACTCCGAGCGGCTGATGGACGAGCTGGGCTACCTGGAGGATCCGGGCGACAAGCTCGGCATGCTCGACGGGCAGGCGTTCCGCGCGGCCCGGGTGATCGTCGACATCGGCATGCACCTGGAGCTGGAGGTCCCCCGGGACAACCCGTTCGGCTTCCACCCGGGCGAGCGCTGGACGCCGGAGCTGGGTTGGGAGTTCATGCGGGCGCACTGCCGGGTGCCGGACGAGAACCTCCGCTTCGAGCTGAACCGCTACCTGGGCTGGCCGGGGCAGGCCCCGTCGTACAAGGTGGGCGAGCGGATCTGGCTGCAGGCCCGGGAGGAGGCGAAGGCCCGCAAGGGCGCCGACTTCGACCTCAAGGAGTTCCACCGCCAGGCGCTCGACCTGGGCTCGCTGGGGCTCGACCCGCTGCGCCGGGCGCTGGCCCGGCTGTAGTGACGACGGACGGCCGGGAGCCGGAGGTGGGCTCCGGCTACCGGCCGTTCCGCATACCCGGCGTCGATCAGGCCAGGTCGACCTTGAGCGCCGGCTTGGCGGTGAGCGTGTTCGAGTCGACGAACGCCAGGTCGATCTCCGGGTCGGTGAAGGTGACGGGCACCGGCGAGGGGATCGGGATGCCGTCCGGGAACGGCAGGTCCGGGGTCAGCGTGATCTTGACGCCGAGCAGCCAGCCGACGAAACGGGTGGTGTAGAAGGCGACATCACCCTGCACGGTCAGCTGGTCGCTGCGGTACCGCAGGGTCTTGCCGGCCGGGCCGTCAGCCCGGAGGACGAAGTCGGCCGTCACGGCCCGGTCCATGCTGAACTTCAACACCTTGAGGCTGCCGTCGCCGGTCGGCAGGTCGACGATCCCGTCGAAGCGCAGCCCCGTCATGGTCAGCTCGGAGCCGGTGAGCTTGGCGGGCTGAGCGGCGACCCGGGGCTGGTCCGGGTCGGCGGCGAGCCGGGGCAGCGGCTTGCCCGCCTCGGCCGGCTTCGGCCTGGTCGGTGCCGGGCTGGCGCACGGGTCGGCGTCCGGCTGCCCCGGCACGGCCGGCTTCGTCGAGGAACCGCTCGGCACCGGCGTCACGCGGGTCGGGGCGGTGCTCGCGCCGGGGGTGGTGCCGGTCTCGGTCGCCGTCGGCTCGGCGGCCACCGCCGGGGCGGCCGGCGCGGTGGACGCCTCGGTGTCGGCGTCACCGGAGTGCCCGCCGGTGAGCAGGCCGGTGATCCCGTCGATGAGGTCGGACAGCACGCTGCCGTCCGAGCTCTTCTCCGCCAGCGCCGGGCTCGGGCTGGCCGAGGCCGAGCTGGGAGCCGAGGCGGAGGTGGACGGGCTCGGGGCGGCCGAGCTGGGAGCGGGGCATCGGGCGGGCGCGGCGAGCGCCACCTCGGCACCACGGAGCGCGAGCAGGCCGGCCATGGACACGCTGGCGAGCACCAGCAGGATCGCGTACAACCTCGGGTCGCGGTGCCCGTGCTGCGGCGGGTCCGGGTCGGCAGCCGGCCGGCTCCGGGTGGAGTCGGCGGCACCGGCCGGCGGTTGCGCCGGAGCCACCTCGCGCAGCGGGTTGCGCGGCTCGGGCAGCGTGTCGGTGAGGACGCCGGTGACCTCCTCCTCGCGCTGCCCGGGGAGCAGCTCGTCGATGAGGGCCAGCTCCGCCTCGTCGCCGGTCGCGCCCTCGTCCGGGGCCGGCCGGTCCCCGGCCACCGGCTTGGCGGTCGGCCTGCGGACGGGCACCCAGGCGAAGCCGAGCGCGCTGCCGACCATGCCGAGCAGTAGGCCGATGAAGAAGCCGCCGAGGTTCACCCCGATCAGCGAGTAGACCGCGGTGACCGCGGCGACGACCGAGTAGAAGATCCGCTGCTGCGGGGTGAACCAGAGCAGCATGCCGCAGGTGACGAGGATGGCCGGGATCAGCCAGGTGAGAAATCCGGTCGGCCCCATCTTGAAGGTCAGACCGTTCAGGCTCATCTGCGTACTGCCGAAGATCTCCAGGCCGGCCAGCGCGGTGAAGAGCCCGCCCCAGAACGGCCGCGTCCGCCGCCACTGGCGGAATCGGCGCCACGCCAGGCCGAACCGGCCGGGCCGGGCGTGCTGCGTCTCGGCGGTTGTCACGTACTCCTCCTGGCTGTGCTGAAGGGGTGAGACATGACCGAGGCCCGCGGAGGCACCCTCCGCGGGCCTCGACATCAGGTCAGAAGCATTCCTTTGCGTCCGCGCCGATGTTGATCTTCAGCTTCAGCCCGGTCAGCGTGAAGGTGCCGGCACTGGTGGAGCGGGCCACCTGCTTCAGGCCGGTGATCTCGACGCGGTCGGCGCTCTGGCCGAAGGACTTCGGCCTGGCGTGCGAGCTCAGGTCGGACGCGTCGCGGCCGATCTCGATGTTCGTGAACTCGGCGTCGCCTTCCAGGGAGTCCATGTCGATCAGCATCCCGGTGGCCTTGGCCGGCTTGCCGCCGCCACCCGCGTTGATGGTCAGCACGATCGGCACGCCCGGCATGCTGGCGTCGACCGACTGGCACAGGTCGTACAGCTTGGCGCTGGCGATCTCGGAGACGGCCACCGGGTGCTGGGTCCCGTCCTTCTCCTTCGCGATGCCGCCGTACTGCTTGAAGCCGTCACCGACCAGCTTCGAGGCCCCGACCTTGAAGGTCTGGCCGGAAACGTCGAACGACGCCGCGATGGCACCGTTGGACATGCCGAAGACGATGGCGCCGGCCACGGCGGTCGCCGGCACCATCATCGCGGCGAAGCGACGCCAACGGGTGCCACCGTCAACCTGGCGGTCTTCCGATTCACTCACGAGTCCTCCTCGACGGGGGTGCGTCACCGGACGCGGATCGCGACCCGGGACGGAAGGAGCTGCGGGGCGGCGCGGATGCCGTTGTGCCGAGGGCCCGCGCAGTACGCGGATTGGATGCTCTCGCGAAGCGACACCGCTCACAAGACCCTTGCTACTGGCCGGTAAGCACCCGGATTGGCAAGATCGCCCTTGGTTACCAACGGTTAACATCGGGGCGCCGAGGAGCCCCGGGCAAACCAACTCGATTACGACAGGTAGGCAGGGAGGTCTCACCTGCGGTAGGCGCGGCCCGCCTTTGTCACAGTTCGGTAACGGGAACCTGGCAAACCGCTGAGGATGATCGGGCGCTCCCCCGTCCGGCGGCGTTGACCGACCGTCCGGGTCCGACGATCACCTCGTCGGGTCCAGCCACGATCCCAACAGATGACGATCGATCGAGTCGATCCGGCCCAAGGGGTGCCCGTCCGCCACCCGCGCCCGCAGCTCCGCCCGGGTGAACCAGCGCGCCTCGACCAACTCCTCGCCGTCCACCCGTATCTCCGTCGACGCGGCCGTCGCCCGGAAACCGACCATCAGCCCCGCCGGGAACGGCCACGCCTGCGAGCCCTGGTACGACACCTCCACGACGCTCACCCCGGCCTCCTCGGCCAGCTCCCGGCGTACCGCGTCCTCCAGGCTCTCGCCGACCTCGACGAACCCGGCCAGCGTCGACCACGACCCCTCCGGCGCGCCACGGTGGCGGGCCAGCAGGCAGCGCCCCGGCTCGCCCGGCGCCTCGACCAGCACGATGACCGCCGGCTCGATCCGGGGGAACAGGAGCCGACCGCAACCGGTGCCGCCGCACGAGCGGGTGTGCCCGCCGTCCCGCGTCACCGTCGCAGCCCCGCAGCCGCCGCAGTACCGCTGCCCCCGGTGCCAGTGCAGCAGCCCCTTGGCGTACGCCTGCATGGCCGCCTCGGCCGCCGTCAGCCCACCCACCAGGGCCCGTACGTCCACCGCCTCGGCCGCGCCGGCCAGCGCCAGCGCCTCCCCCTCGGGGCGGGAGGAGAGGTCCACGGCGAAGATCGCCCGCCCCTCCTCCAGACCGAGAAAGACCGTCTCGTCGGCGGCCGCGAGCAGCCCGGCGGCGTCGACCGCGGCCGGCCGCACCGGCCTCCGGTCCGCCGAGACCAGGCAGCGGTCCCGCCACAGCGGCAGCACCACGCTCGCCCGGTCGGCCAGCCGCGCGGCGAGCCACGCCGGGTCGGTACGCGACCCGGCCGCCCGGTCCAGCCATCCACCGCCGTACGCCAGGCTCCGCTCGTCAATCCGCACCCGCACACCGTCGCACGCCCGCCGCACCACCTGCGCGCCGGCCCCGGTGATCGCCGCGGCACCCTCGCCGACCTGCGCGGACACGCGGCTCCGACGAACGCCGACCGGAGATTCCGGGTGGCCCCCGCGTTGGCTACCGTAGGTGTCTTCCGGGTGGGGAAAGCGGTCCCCCCGTGGTACTCCCGATCGAGGTTGCTGTGACGCTGTACGGCGAAAAAGTGCCACCCGCCGACGACCGGCCCACCGTGCAGGTGACTGCGGTGAGCTGGCCGGACGACGAGCCCCCAGCCGCCGGCACACCGACACCGACACCGGCCCGGCCCGTCGGCCCCGCGCGGTCCCGGAGCCGGCGACTGCTGCTCGCCGGCGGGGTCGCCGCGGTCGTGCTCGCCGGCGTCGCCGGGGCCGGCGCCTACGCGTACGCGGGGGACGTGCCCCGGGGCACCACCGTGCTCGGCACCGAGCTGGGCGGCCGGAGCCGGGCCGACGCGGCCCGGACGCTGCGGGCCGAGCTGGACCGGCGGGCCGCGACGCTGAACGCTCCGCTCACCGTCACCGCCGGCGAGAAGACCTCCGAGGTGAGGAGCGTCCAGGTCAAGCCGGCCAACGTCGGGCTCGCGATCGACGTGGACGCCACCGTGGCGGCGGCTGCCGCCGCCCGGGCGCACCCGGTGAGCCGGCTCGTCGGCTCCCGTACGGTCGACCCGGTGGTGACCGTCGACGCCGCCCGGCTGGACGCGCTGCTGGACCAGATGACGAAGGGCCGGGAGATGACCATGCCGGCCATCATCTTCACCGGCACCACCCCGAAGCCGGTCTACCCGAAGCCGGCCCTGACCGTGGACCCGACCGCCGCGGCCGACGCGGTCAAGGCGGGCTGGCTCGCCGGGCGGCCGGTCACCGTGCCACTGGTCGAGAAGTGGCCGGCGACCAGCCGGGAGGAGGTCGACAAGCTCCTCGCCGAGCTGGCCAAGCCCGCGGTAGCCGCACCCGTCACGCTCGCCACCGACCGCGGCTCGGTCACCATCCCGCCCGCCGCGATCGCCAGCGGCCTGCGCTTCTCGGTGGACGACGCGGGCAAGCTGACCCCGCGGGTCGACGTCAAGCGGCTGCGCGCCGCCCTCGGCGAGCGGCTGGCGAAGATCGAGGTCGAGCCGAAGGACGCGGGCCTGACCATCAGCGGCGGCAAGCCGAAGGTGGTCCCCGGCCGGGCCGGACGGCAGGTCGACCCGGCCGCCCTCAGCCGGGACCTGCTCGCCGTGCTGCCGAAGGCGGACGGCCGCACCGTGACCGCCGAGCTGAAGCCGGCGGAGCCGGCGCTGACCGAGGCGAAGCTGGCCGAGCTGGGCATCAAGGAGCGGGTCTCCACCTTCACCACCCGGTTCACCGGTGGCCTCTCCTCGCCACGCAGCCAGAACATCGTCCAGGCGGCCAAGCAGGTGGACGGCACGATCGTCGAGCCGGGCGAGACGTTCTCCCTGAACGGCCACACCGGGGAGCGCGGGTACGACCAGGGCTATCAGGACGCGCCGACCATCGTGAACGGCAAGCTGGTGCCGGGCGTGGGCGGCGGCGTCTCACAGTTCACCACGACCCTCTTCAACGCCACCTACTACGCGGGCCTGGAGGACGTCGAGCACAAGCCGCACTCATTCTACTTCAGCCGCTATCCCGCGGTGATCGAGTCGACGATCTACTGGCCCCAACTGGACTTCAAGTTCCGCAACAACACCCCGTACGGCGTCCTGATCGACACGTCGTACACAGCCAGCACGATCACCGTCTCGATCTGGAGCACCAAGATCTACGACAGCGTCAAGACCGAGTACGGCCCGCGCCGGAACATCACCCAGCCGAAGACCGTCTACCTGGAACCCGGCCCCAGGTGCATCTCCGCCGCGGGCAGCGTGGGCTTCGCCCAGGACGCGTACCGGGTCATCACGAAGGACGGCAAGGTGGTCAAGCGGGAGAAGTTCAGCTGGCGCTACGACCCCGAGCCGCGCTTCATCTGCGGCCCGCAGCCACCCGCCTGACGTTCGTCGAGGCCAAGCCCCGAAAAGCCCCGCCGGCTCCGTCGCCGGCGGGGCTTTCCTGTGTCGTACGTCCTCAGGGCCGCGCCTCGGCGAGCCCCTGCCGTACGCCGTCCGCGTCGCGGTCGGCGCCGTAGACCGGGCTGCCGGGCTGCTGCCGCCAGCTCTCGTCGAGCGTGCCGCCGTCCACCGGGTCGAAGCCCAACTCGTCCACCAGCTGCATCACCACCCGCTTGGCGGCCGGGTCGTCACCGGCCACGGGCAGGGCGATCCGGTCGGGTGCGCCGGCCGGGCGGCCGTTGTCCATCAGGTGCGGTGCCCGGATGGTGTTGAACACCTTGACCACCCGGGCGCCCTTGAGGTGCTCCGCGGTCCATCGGCTGGAACTGAGGCTTCGGTCGAGCAGCTCGGGGATGTCGCCGTCCCGCTCCGGGTAGTAGTTGTCGGCGTCGGCGACCAGTTTGCCGGCGAACAGCCCGGCGGGCAGATCCGGTACGGCCTTGAGGGGAATGGCGATGACCACCAGCTCGGCGCCCTGCGCGGCCTCCTCCAGGGTGCCGGCGGTGGCGCCGGTCTCCGCCGCGAGGTCGGTGAGGCTCCCCGGCCCACGTGAGTTGGCAACCGTCACGTCGTGGCCCAGCGCGCGCAGCCGACGGGTGAGGGTGCCACCGATGTGGCCGGACCCGATGATTCCGATCTTCATGACCACTCCTGCCTCCGCCAGCACGGCCAGGATCCGTCCGGCGGCCCCGCACCGACGGTACGAGACCCGACAGGCGGCAGGCGGCTGGTTCCCGAAGGTCGCCTCCGTGCGGCTGCGGGAAAGGCCGCATAAACGCAGTCAGGGTCACCCCGAAGGGTGACCCTGACTGGAAGATTGTCCGGC
>NZ_JBEYER010000138.1:0-14935 GCF_040634005.1 Micromonospora sp. NPDC007271 | reverse complement strand
AGCGAGAAGTCGGTGATGGGGGTCAGCATGATGGTGCTGTTCCCGTTGACCTTCCTGAGCAACGTCTTCGTCAACCCGGGCACCATGCCGGGCTGGCTGCAGGCGTTCGTCAAGGTCAACCCGATCACCCACCTGGTGGCAGCCGTACGCGCGGCGATGGCCGGCACGCCCGACGCGACGAACACACTGTGGTTGCTGCTGTGGAGCGCCGGGTTCGTGGCGGTGTTCGGCACGCTGACCATGTACCGCTACAACCGGCGCTGAGCACGACGGGCACGGGGGTAGCGCGGGGTTCCGCGGTACCCCCGCCGTCGTGGCCGCGGTCTACCGGGCGTTCGCCCACCGCCGGTTGTGCTGGAAGCCGTGCTCGATGCTGCCGAAGAAGTACGACCACACCGGGCTCGTGGCGTAGGGGCCGATCTCGTCGAACATGGCCTTCGCCTCGGCCCGCCGGTCGGCGAGGGCGTAGGCGAGGGCGAGCCAGTTGCGGCACACCATCGCGTCGCCGTGCGTGGGCCGGCCGGCGCCGCGCCACTTCGCCGCGCACGCGTCGTACTCCTGCCGCACCTCCGGCCGCTGGAAGTAGCGGCGGCAGGCCAGCACACCCTCCGGGGTGGGGGTGCCCCAGTTGAACTCGCGCATCGCGTACTCGAAGTGCGCGAACAGCGGGAGCATGGTGACGGCCGTGCCGGGCGGGGCCGCGGCGGCCGCCTGCCGGGCGAGGCCGAACATCTCCTGGTGCGAGCCGTACCACTTCTCGCAGAGGAAGCTCACCGCCGCCAGGTGGGTCCCGAAATTGTACGGGTCACGGCGGAGCGCCTCGGTGAACGCCTGGTGGAACTCCGCCTGCCGGGAGTGGCCGTCGGCGAACATCGCCCAGAGCACGCCGACCCACGGGGTGGGATCGTGCGGGGCGAGGCTGATCGCCCGGCGCGCGGCGGCCGCGGCGTGGGCCGACAGCTCGGCGAAGTCCTGGAACTGCTCCTGGGTCGTGTGGCTGGCCGGGGCCGAGCCCCGCGCCCGACCGGCCTGTTCGGCGAGCGTCGCGGCGAGCAGGACGTTGGCGGTGGGATCGTCGGGGGTGGCCGTCAGCCAGTCGTAGAGCCAGGTGCCGTCGTCGGCGGCCGTGTCGCTGAGGACGCTGACGCGGCGGCCACGGCGTTCCCAGTCGGCGCCGGCGGCTTCGATGACGTCGCGGGCGGCACGCCAGTCTCCGCCGGCCGCCTTGGTCCGCGCGGCACGCAGCTGCAGGTCGTCGAGGGCGCGGTCCACGTCGACGGCCGGCTCGACCGGCCGGGGACCGCGGTTGAACAGGTTCCGGAACACCGGCGGAGCATACGCCCGGCCACCTGTCACGGCGCTCGGCCGATCCGGCAGTTGGTCACTGCCGGATCGGGGAGCCGGCGGCGGGCTGGTGGTCGGCGCCGGGCGAGCGCGGGCGGTCGGGGTGGGACACGTCGTGCAGGCGCCAGGGCACCGGCTCGGGTGGCAGGTAGCGGCAGGAACTGCCGGTGCTGACGGTGTCGCGCAGGTGGGCGGCGAGCGCCGGGTGGCGGTCGCCGAGCCGGCGCAGGGTGTCCCGGATCCGCGCGGTCACCGCCTTGCGCGCCCGCTCGGCCTCGTCGCCGAGCCGGCGGCTGCGGCCGGCCAGCCCGGCTGCGGCACGTAGCTCGGCCAGTAGGGCGGCCCGCTCGGCGTCGAGGGCGGCCACCTTCGGGTCGTCCCCGCGCGCGGCGGCCCGGTCGATCTCGTCGTCGAGCCGCTGGAGGTGGCGCCGATAGCGGGCCTTGGCCTCGTCGTCGAGGACCGGATCGCCGCCGAGGCGTCGGGCGGCGACCAGTTCCGCCCCGGCGGCGGGGTCGAGCAGCTCGACCGCGGGGACTTCGGTGCCCGGGCGGCTCAGCAGCAGGCGTAGGTCGTGGAGCCCCTTGGCGTCGGGCAGGTGCACCACCGTGCCGGCGTACGCGAGTCGCCAGACGGCACCGTCGCGCCGGAACTCGTGATCGAGCGCCGGCCCGGCGGATGCCCGCGCCCCGGACGGCCGCTCGTGCGCGGGCGCGGCGGCCCGACGGTCGGGCCCGGCGGCCGGCCCGACGTCGGGCTCGGCGGCGGCTTCGGCGGCGCCGAGCCGGCGCAGCACCTGCCTCATGCCGAGCGCCCGCGCCTGCTGCGCCGTGGCGGCACGCAGCTCGGCTGCGGCGGCCGCGTCGCCGGCCCGGCCCCGACGGGCCAGGGCGTCCGCCAGCGCGGCGCGGCTGATCAACGACCAGGGTCGGGCACCTAGCCGGTCGGCGCCGTCGCGGGCCGCCTCGAACCCGGCGATCGCGTCGTCCCAGCGCTCCTGGGCCGCGTCGACGACGGCGAGCCAGTGGTCGACCGGGCCGCTGAGGTCGCAGCCGAACAGCGCGGTCAGCCACTGCCCACGGTGCGGCGCCAGCGCCTGGCGCGCCTCGGCGCAACGGCGCGGGTCGCGGGTCGCGGCGGCGACCTGCGCACGCAGGCGCAGCCACAGCGGGGACATCGCCCGGGTGTACGCCGTACCGGCCGCTTCGATGCCGACGGTCAACCGCGTGGCCGTCTCGCCGTCCCCGCGCTCGGCGGCGGTGATCGCCCGGAGCAGGTCCAGGAAGGAGCGGTCGCTCTGCTCCGCGCCGTCGAGCAGCGTGTCGACCTCGGCGTGCCGGCCCTGCAGCAGCAGCCGCGACCAGCGCAGGTGGAGGTTCATGAACGCGTGGTCGGAGTGCTCCCACTCGCCGAAGTCGACCAGCTCGGTGAGGAGGGTGTCGGCCGTCGGGAAGTCACCTCGAAAGGCGGCGATGATGCCGTCGTCGATGGCCGCACCGATGCGGTGGCGGGCGACATCACCCTGCCGGCATCCGGTGACGAAGGCGGTCAGCTCGTCGCGGTAGCGCGGGTCGCCGAGTTCCAGCAGCGCGACCCAGCGCAGCGAGGTCGCCCACAGCTCGGTCTCCCGGTCGCCGGCGCGGCGGGCCACGTCGCGGATCTCGGCGGTGAGTACGGCCCGGTCGGCGGCGGTGCCGAGCCCCCAGGTGGTGTCGTGGCGGGCCCACAGGCTGAAGGTGAGCGCCTCGTCGTCCGCACCGCGGCGGGCGAGCGTCTCGGTGGCGGTGATGAGGTCGGCGACGACGGTGCTCAGCGGCAGGCTGCCGTCGGGTTCGCCGATGAGCCGCCGGTACGCCTCGCGCAGCAACGTCTCGGCGTCGGCCCGGCGGCCGGTGAAGGCCTCGTGCCGGTGGGCGCTGAGCGCCACCCGGGCAAGCGCCACCGGCTCGTCGAGGGTGAGGGCGAGCGCCGCGGCGTCGGCGAGCAGCCGTTGGGCCTCGTCGGCGCCGACGTGGTGCAGCAGTTGGGCGAGCTCCACCATGATCTTGACCCGCTGCACCGGCTCCGCAACCACCTCCAGCGCGCGGCGGAAGTGCAGTGTCGACTCCTCCACGGCCAGCCGGCCGCTCGCGTCCCGGGCGGCGGCGACCAGCAGGTCGGCGGCCCGGGACGGGTCGAGGTCCGCGCCGGCGAGCCAGGCGTGGCGGGCCAGGTCGGCCGGGATCAGCCGGTCGGCGAGCACGGCCGACCGGTCGACGGCCCGCACGACGGCGGCGTGCCGGGGGCGCCGGTCCGCGTCGGGCAGCCCGTCGTAGAGCGTCTCCCGGACCAGGTCGTGGGCGAAGGCGAACCGGCCGCCACCGCGGGCGACCACCAGCCGGGCGGCGACCGCACGGTCGAGGAGCCGGTCGACCTCCGCGGCGGGGGTGGGTATGCAGGCGGCGAGCACCTGCCGGTGGAACTCGCGGCCGAGTACGGCGGCGACGGTGAGCGCCCCGACCACCGGGTCGGGCAGCTGGGCGAGGCGGCGCCGCACGGCCTCCCGGACGCCGGGGGCGATCGTGGTGACCAGGCCGTCGGCCCGCCACAGCCGGGCGGTCTGCTCGACGAAGAACGGGTTGCCGCCGGTGCGCCGGTGCACCTCGTCGACGAGCGCGGGGGCGGGCTCGCGGCCCGCCGTACGCATGATCAGCGCGGCCACCTCGTCGCGGGACAGTCCGGTGAGGGTGATGGTGGTCGCCTTCGTGGTCAGCGGCATCAGCAGCGGGCGCAGGCGGTGGTCGCCCGACTCGACCTCCGCGTCGCGGTAGGTGCCGATCAGCAGCAGTCGTTCGAACCAGGTGTGCTGGGCGGCGAACTGCAGCAGCCGCATCGAGGCGGGATCGGCCCAGTGCAGGTCGTCGAGGACGACCACCACCGGCCGACGCTGGGCGACCGCGACCAGCGCGGTGGTCACCGCGTCGTGCAGCGCGAACTCCTCGGGGCCGCCGTCGGTGGCGTCGTCCCCACTGTCGAGGGCGTGAGCACTGGCGGCCTCGCCGAGCAGGACGGCGAGCCCCGGCTCGGCCGCCTCGCGGGCCAGTGCCCAGTCGTCGGCGCAACGGCGCAGGCGGCGCAGCACCTGCATCCACGGCCAGTAGCCGGGTGCGGCGTCAGAATCCCAGCAGGCGGCGCCGAGCACGAGCGCGCCGCCGCCCCGGGCCTCCTCGGCGGCGGCGGTGACGAGGGTCGTCTTGCCGATGCCCGGCTCGCCGGTGACCAGCACGAGGCCGCCGTGGCTCGCCGTCGCGCGGTCCACTTCGGCGCGTAGCAGAGCCGCGGGGTGCTCCCGCCCGATCAGGATCTCGCGGAACCGCCGCTCCATAACATCGCGACGGTAGCGGAACCCTCCGACATCGGGCTGCCCTTTCGACGAGCTACGCCGGGTGCGATGACTAGGCGCTGGCGTGACGGGTACGCGCGGCCCATGGGTAGTCACAAGGCGAACAAGCACGACCCCGGCGGCGAATCGGCGCGCGCGGGACGGAATCCGGGCAGCGGGGCCCGGGGCCGGCAGGGCTCCGAGGTCGAACGCTCCCCACACCGGCGGCACCTGCGGGCCGCGACCGGCACCTCCGGCACCGAGCGGGACCAGGACCGGGCCAGGGTCGAGGGCGGCGAGCGGATCCAGCGCCAGGGGACCCGCTGAACGCACCGCGGGACTGATCCGAGCAGGCATCGGCGGCCGCGGGGGCGCCGGAAGACGTGGAGGATGATCGAGGTGCCGAAATTCCTGTTGGAGTCGACCTACACCAACGACGGAGTCAAAGGGCTGGTCGCCGACGGTGGTACGAAGCGGGCCGAGGTAGCTCGGCGGGCGATCGAGCGCTGTGGCGGCCGGATGGAGTCCCTGTTCTTCTCATTCGGCAAGTACGACACCTATGCGGTGTGTGACCTGCCGGACCACAAAGCCGCAGCCGCCCTGGCCGTCGCCATCCGGGCGGCGGGCGGGGTGTACAGCCGGGTCACCCCGGTGCTGACGCCCGAAGAGGTCGACGAGGCGACCCGGACGAAGCTGACCTACCAGGCCCCGGGCACGTGAGCCGGGATGCGACCCTGATCCGCGATCCGGGACCGTGACGCTCGCCCCACTCAAGGTCGTCTCAGGATCCACTACGGTGGTCGGGACGGGCGACCGAGTGGGGAGCGTGAGCCTGGGTGTTGCGCATCGGCGTGCTCGGCCCCGTGCGAGTGACCCTCGGCCAGCGGACCGTCCGGCTCGGCCCGAAACTGGTGGAACTGCTGGCGGTCCTGCTGGTCGAGGCGGGCTCGGCGGTGCCGGCGTCCCGGGTCGTCGAGCTGTTGTGGGGCGGGTCGCCCCCACCCGGCGCGCGGGCCACGCTCCGTAGCCACGTGTCGCATCTGCGCCGCGCTCTGAACGCGGCGGAGGAGCCGGTGGTGGTGACGGTCGGCGCGGGCGGCAACGCGGCGTACCGGCTCGACGTGCCACCGGACACGGTCGACCACCACCGGTTCGAGCGCTGGTGCGCGGAGGGCCGCCGGTTGCTCGACACGGGTGAGCCCGACCTGGTCGCGCGCGCGGCCGATCTGCTCCATCGGGCGCTGGCGTTGTGGCGTGGCCCGGCCTTCGCCGACGTGGCGGACCGCTCGTTCGTGCTGCCGAAGGTCGCCCAGCTCGACGCGATGCGCCGCGCGGCGCGGCGGGGGTACGCGGAGGCGCTCAGCTCGCTCGGCCGGCAGGCCGAGGCGATCGCGGAGCTGTCCGGTGCCCTGGTGGACGATCCCTACGACGAGGCCGTGCGGCGGCTGCTCGCCCTGACGCTCTACGCCGAGCAGCGGGTGGACGAGGCGGCCGAGGTCTGCCGCGAGGGCCTGGTGCTGTTGCGGGAGCGCGGGCTGGACGCGCCCGAGCTGCACGAGCTCCAGCGGGACATCCTGCAGCGCCGGCTGCCGTTGCGACCACTGCCGGCCGAGCACGGCAAGCTGCCGCGGCCCTGCCTGCTGCCGCCCGACCCGCCGCAGTTCGTGGGCCGCGCCGACTGCCTCGACCAGGGCCGCAAGCTGCTGCGCTCCACTGCGGACGGCTCCCCCGTCGTACTCGTCGGCGGGCCGGCCGGCGTCGGCAAGACCCTCTTCGCGGTACGGCTGGCGCACCGCGTCCTGGGCGACTTTCCGGACGGGCAGTTGTTCGTCACCATGCGCGGCTTCGACCCGACCGGGCCACCGGTGGCGGCCGGCGAGGCGCTGCGCGGCTTCCTCGACGCGCTCGGCGTGCCGCCCGATCGGGTGCCGGCCACGCTCGAGGCGCAGGCGGGGCTCTACCGCAGCCTGCTGGCCGACCGGCGGGTGCTGGTGGTGCTCGACAACGTCCGCGACGCCGAGCAGGTGCGCCCGTTGCTGCCCGGCGCGCCCGGCTGTGCCGCGGTGGTGGTCAGCCGCAACCAGCTGCCCGGTCTGGTGGTCGCCGAGGGCGCCCGGCCGCTGCGCCTCGCACCGCTGCCCCGGAGCGAGTGCCGGGAGCTGATCGCCCGCCGGTTGGGGGCGGCGCGGGTCGCCGGGGAGCCGGCGGCGGTGGAGGCGATCATCGACGCGTGCGGGCGGCTGCCGCTGGCCCTGGCCATCGTGGCCGCCCGGGCCGCCGCCCACCCCGAGTTCACACTGGCCTCGCTCGCCGAGGAGCTGCCGCCCGCCGGTGGACTCGACGCGTTCACCGGCGGCGACACCAGCACGGACGTACGGGCCGTCTTCTCCTGGTCGTACCAGGGGCTCACCCCGGCGGCGGCTCGGCTGTTCCGGTTGCTGGCGGCGCATCCCGGCCCGGATCTCACGCTCGCCGCGGCGGCCAGTCTCGCCGGCGAGCCCGCGGACCGGGTACGGCCGGCGCTGCGGGAGTTGGCGGCGGCGCACCTGGTGGTGGAGCACCTACCCGGCCGGTTGCTGCTGCACGACCTGCTCCGGATGTACGCCGCCGAACTGGCCGGGGACGACGCCGAGTCGGCAACGGCGCGGCAGCGGGCGCTGGAGCACTACCTGCACACCGCGCTCGCGGCCGACCGGATGCTCTGGCCGCACCGTGATCCGCTGGAGGTACCGCCGGTCACCGACGGTGTGACCGTCGAGGGGTTCGCGGACCAGCCCGCGGCGCTCGCGTGGTTCGAGGCCGAGCACGCGGTGCTGCTCGCCGCCCTGGATCTGGCGGCACGGTACGGGCTCGACGGGTACGTGTGGCCGCTGGCGTGGGCGGCCACGAACTTCTTCGCCCGGCGCGGGCACTGGTCGGACTGGGTGCGGGCCGGGCAGGCCGGGGTGGCCGCCGCGCGGCGGCTGGGTGACCGCGCCGCCGAGGCGGAGGCGCACCGGACCGTGGGCGGCGCGTACGTCCGGATGCACCAGTTCGACGTCGCCGAGGAGCACTACCGGCAGGCGCTGGAGTTGTTCGCCCGGCTCGGCGACCTGGCCGGGCAGGGGTTCACGTACCGCAGCCTGGGCTGGCTGTGCGAGCAGCGTGGGGACATCGGCGCGGCGTTGCGCCATGACCAGCGCGCCCTGGAGCTGTTCCAGCGCGCCGGCCACGAGCGGGGCGAGGCGAACACGCTCAACTCGGTGGGCTGGTGCCACGCGCTGCTGGGCGATCACGAGCAGGCGATCCTGCACTGCCGGCGGTCGCTGGCCCTGCTGGAGCGCATCGGCGACCCGGTCGGCATGGCCGGGGCGTGGGACAGCCTCGGGTACGCCTACCGGCACGTCGACCTCCGGCAGGCGGTCTCCTGTTATCGCGAGGCTCTCGCGCTCTATCAGCGGCTCGGCGACCGTCCCAACGAAGCGACCACCCTCCGCTATCTGGGGGAGACCCAGCGCGCGTCCGGTGACGGCGAGGCCGCCCGGCGATCCTGGCAGCGGTCGTTGGAGATCCTCACCGAGATCGAGCATCCGGAGGCCGCGCGGGTGCGCGCGCTGCTCAGCGGAGCCGGGTGAGGGCCGCTGCGGGGTGCCGCACCCCCCCGTCCTCAGGTGCGGCACCGTCAGGATGGACGACGTCGGGGTTCCTCAGTCCGTGGCCTCCTCGTCGACCTCGTCGGCTGTCGCGGCGACGCCCGCCCGCGGCAGGCCGGCACCGGCCGCGAACCGCTGCTGGAACGGCCCGTTGAGCAGGTGGTCTCGCCGCCCCAGGACGGTGTCGTCGTGCTGGTGCAGCGGCCGGTAGGTGAGGTTGTGGCTGCCCGCGCAGAGGGCTGCCCGGCCGCCCTGCCACGCGGTGGTGAGCTTGAACATCGTCCTTCCCCGGGTCGGGACTCAGACCGACTGATGCCCACTGTGCCGGCGGTCTGTGGAAGCGCTGTGGAAGGCGGCCGGGGTGGGGCGGTCAGCGGGAGTCGGTGACCACGCGCGGGCAGGCGGGGCAGGGCAGCCGGCCGGCTCAGATGCCGCCGTCGACGTACAGGGTCTCCCCGGTGATGTAGGAGGACTGGTCGCCGAGCAGGAAGACCACCGCGTCGGCCACCTCCTCCGACCGTCCGTAGCGCCGCAACGCGACGATCCGGGAGTGGCGTTCGACGTACGCGCGCCGCTCCTCCGACGAGTCCTGCGCCGCCTCCTCGGTCTCGATCGTGCCCGGGGAGACGACGTTGACCCGGATGCCCTGCGGGCCCAACTCCTTGGCCAGCGAGCGCACCAGCCCGAGGAGGCCGGCCTTCGCCGCGGTGTAGTGCGCCCGCTGCGGGATCCCGACCGTGGCCGCCCGGGATCCGATGGCCACCACGGAGGAACCGGCGGTCATCAGCGGCAGGGTCCTGTTGACCATGAGGTAGGCCGCGGTGAGGCTGGTGTCCACCACCCGGTGCCACTCCTGGGGCGTCAGCTCGCCGAACGGCACCTGGCTGATCACCCCCGCGTTGTGCACCAGGCCGTGGACCGTCCGGTAGGTGCTCCGCGCCTCGTCGGCGACCCGCTCGACGTCCTCCGCGTCGGTCACGTCGGCCCGGATCAGCCGGTGCTCGCCGGGGGTTTCCTTGAGTCGCTGGGCGAGCGCGTCGAGATGGTCGCCCTCGGTGCGGTAGCAGGCCACCACGTTCGCGCCGGCCGCGGCCAGGCCGAGGGTGATGCCCCGACCGATGCCCCGGGTCCCCCCGGTGACGATGACGTTCCTGCCGATGAGTTGACCAGGCATGACTCTTTCCCTCCCAGAGGTAGGGCCGACCCGGCTCACAACGCTGCCGTGAAGCTCGCCTCCTGCCCGTCGCGACCACATGGCATCGCCGCCGGCGCAAGCGTCAGGCTAGCAATCAGCACCGATTTGCGATAGACAAGTGGATCTTACGGATAAGTCCGATACGTGGATCCCGTTCTGGTTTCCGTCCCTGGATACGGCGCGACGTCCGTCAGCCGTACATCGGGGCGGCCAGAGTCCGCCACGCCGTAGCGGCGTTCAACGGGAGTCCTGGCGGGTTGTCCGCGACTCCGGCGCCCGGGTGTCACCCCGGGCGCCGGAGCACCGGTCAGCGGCAGCGCCAGCGGACCGCGCGCATGTCGATGGTGTGCTGGCCGGACTTCGTGTCGAGCTGGCCACCGATCACCTGCCCGTCATCGCTGATGCTCACCGCGCCCGCGCCGTACCGGCCGGTGCGCCCGTCGAGGTCGGGCAGCCGCACCAGCCCGTCGTCGGTCGCCAGTCCGGCGTCGATGCGGTCGACCCGGCCGACTACCCATCCTCGACCGTTGCCGGCGGTCGGATTGAGCTTGGGGGGCAACGGCACGTACTCGCCGCGGGCCAGGTGGTAGCGGACGGCGTGCACGGACCTCGTGTCGCCGTCGCCCCGGTACGCCGTGCCGGTGATCCACCCGCCCTGGAACGTCACGGGATGGAATTCGGTCGCCGTACCGTCCGTGGTCGACGGCAGCGGCAGCAGTTCGGGTTTCCCGCCGGAGCGCCAGACGACCGCCTTGATTGCCGCGCCCGGACCGGCCTGAATCATGCCGACGACCGTGCCGTCGGAGTCGACGCCGATGGCGATCCCCTCCCACTTCGGGCCGGGCAGCGGCAGGTCGACGGCCGGCTTGTCCGGTCCGGACCACAGCACCGGCAGCCGCCGGTCGCCGTCCTGCCGGGCCCCGACGATCCGGCCGTCGGCACTGATCGCCGTGGCCTCGCCCGCCCCCACCCCGGGCAGCCGGGTGGCCTTGCCATACCGCACCACGTACGGCTGCGGCCGGCCGCCGAAATACGCCGTACCGACGGCGACGCCGGACGGGCTGATGTCGGTCAGCTCTTGGTAGGAGCCGGGGAGCCGCACGTCGTGGGCGCGATCGCCGTCCCAAATGATCAACGGGTGCGACAGTCCTTGGTCCGGGAACGAGCGACCGAGCAGATACCGGCCGGTCGGGTCGCCGCCGGTGACCAGGCTCTTGCTGCGCCCACCGGGGATGGGCAGCAACTCGGCCGTGCAGGTGGTCGGCCCAGCCGACGGCGGCGGAAGGCTGGCGCTGGCCGACGTCCCCGTCGCCATCGGCCGCCCCCGCTCGATCGGCCGGTCGGCCCGTACGGCCAGCGGCACGGCCGCCACCGCCGCCACCGCCGCCACCCCGGCGACCGAGGCGGTGAACGTCCGGCGGTTGCGCCGGCGCCGGCGCGCCTCGCCTATCGCCGTGGGCAGGTCCACCCGGGACGGCCGGTCGGGGCCGTCGTCGAGATGGCGCAGCAGTCCGGCGAAGTGTTCCTCATCGTTTGTCATCGCACCGCTCCCGTCTCCATCAACACCCGGTCGCCGAGCAGTCGGCGCATCGCGGCGAGACCGTGCGAGGTCTGGCTCTTCACCGTGCCGGCCGAGCAGCCCAGGGTGTGGGCCACTTCGTCCACCGGCAGGTCGTGCAGGAACCGCAGGACCAGGACGGCCCGCTGACGTGGCGGCACCTTCGCCAGCGCGTCCCGCAGCACCGTCCGGTCCTCCACGCCCCGGTCCTCGGTGCGGCGGACGTCCGGCGGCGCGCCGAAGAGCCGGATCCGCCACCAGCCCTTGCGGCGGCCGTCGAGGAAGAGCCGCACCAGGATCGTCCTGACGTACGCGTCGATCTGGTCGGCCCGCGACGCCCGGGACCAGCGCTCGAAGAGCCGGACCGCCGTCTCCTGCACCAGGTCGTCGGCCTGGTCGGTGTCTCCGCACAGCGAATACGCCAGCCGGTGCAGCATCGGCAGCCGCGCGCTGAGGTACTCGACGTATTCCTGTTCCGATGCGTCGGGCATCCGGTTACCTCCGTCAGTTCCCCCCTACAGACAGCCGTTGGCCGGAAACGGTTGTACGGGCCCTTGTCGAGGGTGGCGTCAGCCGGGAAGGCTCGCGATCGCCGCCAGTTGGGCCCGGGACGTGACCCCCAGTTTGGGAAACGCCTTGTAGAGGTGGTAGCCCACGGTCCGCGGGCTGAGAAAGAGCTGGGCGGCGATGTCGCGGTTGGAGGCGCCACCGGCCGCCAGCCGTACGACCTGGCGTTCCTGAGGGGTGAGCACGCTGAGCGGGTCGCCGGCCCGGCGCGGCGCCGCCGGCACGTCGCCGGTGGCGCGCAGCTCCGTGCGGGCGCGTTCGGCCCACAACTCCGCGCCGAGCCGGTCGAAGATCTCCAGAGCGCCGCGCAACTGTACGCGGGCATCCGCCCGCCGTCGTGCCCGCCGCAGCCACTCGCCGTAGGCGAGCCGCGTCCTCGCCTCCTCGTACGGCTGGGCGTCGCCGTGCAGGGGTACGGCCTGCGCGAAATGCGCTTCGTCCTCCTCCACGAGCGCGCGGCAGCGCAGGGCGATCGCGTCCGACGACGGCTGACGGACCTGCCGCGCCCAGGCCTCGTAGCGGGCGAGCGGCTCCTGTGCCAGTTCCGGCTGGCCGCTGCGAATCGCAGCCTCGACCTGGTCCGGGGCGGACAGGACGGCGATGCCGGTGACGGGGATGGCCCGCAACTGCCGGAGGGCCACATCTGGCCGGCCCAGGCCGAGTTCCAGCAGGCCCAGTGCCCAGCGCCCGATGGACGCCGCGAGCACCATGCCCTGCTTGTCGGCTCTCGCCACGCCCTCTTCGGCCTTCGCGCGGCAGCCCCGCCCGTCGCCGAGGTGGGCGAGGACCCAGGCGAGGGAGCACGTCAGGTGGCTGACCCGCTGCTCGTGGCCCAGGTCCGTCGCCAGTCGCAGCCCCGCGTTGAGTGTTGCGGTGGCCTCGCCGTACCGGCCGAGCCAGCCCAGTGCGAGTCCATGGTCCTCGAGCGCGTGGGCGAGCCAGCCGATCATCCCGCTCCGCTGGCAGTCCGCCACGACGCGGCCGGCGATCTCCGCGCCGAAAGCGACGCGGCCCAGCGCGAATGACAGCGAGGCGGTGAAGGTCAGTCCCGGCACCCCCAGCCCGGCCCGCCCGTGTTCGTCGTCCACCGCCTCGCTCATGAGCTCGACCCCACCGCCGATGTCCCCGGCCATCAGGCGGGCCAGCCCGAGCGCCCCGACGACCAGCGGCGAGTCGATCGCGGGAAGCGCGCGGAGCCCGGCGGCGGCCTCCTCCGCCAGCCGGGTGTCCCCGGCGAACCAGGCGCAGCGGACGGCCTCCACCAGCAGCCAGGTGGCTCGCTCGGCGGACCGGGCGGCCACGCGGGGGGCGCCGTCCAAGATGATCCGGCCCGCCGCGAGTGGGGTGCCCGACTCGAATTCGCGATGGGCGCGTACCTGGACCAGAGCGGCGGTGACGTCCGGGTCGTCCACATCGGGCGTGGCGCGGTCGGCGAGCCCGGCAGCCCGATCCATCAGTCCCGCGTCACTTGCCGCCAGCGCGGCAGCGGCCAGTCGTCCGGATCGTCGGACCGGGTCGGCGGTGAGTTCGGCGGCCCGCTCGTACGCGGCGGCGATCGCGGCGTGGCCGCCGCGGCCACGGGCCCGCTCCGCCGCTTCCGCCAGCTCCCGGGCGATGTCCTCGTCGGGACCGAGCGCGGCGGCGGCCAGGTGCCACGCCCGCCGGTCGGCCGCGTCGACGGCCGGCGAGCGGCTGAGGGCGTCGGCAAGGGCCCGGTGTACGGCGAGGCGGCGGGCGGCCGGCGCGCTCTGATAGGCGGCGGCCCTGATGAGGGGGTGCCGGAAGCCGACAACGTTGCCGGTGATCTCGATCAGCCGGTTCCGCTCGGCGGCTCCCAGCCCGTCGAGGGAGGCACCCGCGGCTACCAGCGTCTCCAGCTCGCCGGAGCCGTCCGCCGCCGCGATCAGCAGCGCAGCCCGTGCGGGCTCGGGAAGCGCGGCTATCTGGGCCTGGAACGCGTCCCGGACTCGGTCGGCGACGGGCATCGCACCCACCGGTGACAGTCGTCCCGCCCGCTGCTCGGCGCTGAGCGCGGCGGGCAGTTCGAGGAGCGCCAGCGGGTTGCCGTCCGACTCCTCGATGAGTCGCTCCCGCACCTGCGGTGGAAGGTCGGCGGGGAGCAGGGCGGCGGCGGCTGAGTTGTCCAGCCCGCCGAGCCGGAGCTCGGGCAGCCCGACG
This sequence comes from Micromonospora sp. NPDC007271, assembly GCF_040634005.1. Classification (NCBI taxonomy): domain Bacteria; kingdom Bacillati; phylum Actinomycetota; class Actinomycetes; order Micromonosporales; family Micromonosporaceae; genus Micromonospora; species Micromonospora sp. NPDC007271. The sequence continues at coordinate 1,100 of NZ_JBEYER010000138.1, read as the reverse complement.
GCGGGGAAGCCCTCGCGGGCGGCGAAGATCATGACGACGCCTTCGGCCTCGAGGCGGCGGGCGGCGAACATCAGCGCGTCGAGGGACGCCTGGTCGAACCACTGTGCGTCGTCGATGAGGCAGAGCAGCGCGCCGTCCCCGGCTAGCTCGGCGAGCAGGCTCAGCGTGGCCAGCCCGACCAGGAACCGGCTGCGCGGGGCGATGTCGCCCAGCCCGAGAGCGCCGTTGAGGGCGGTGGCCTGCGCGTCGGGCAGCGTGTGGATCCGGTCGAGACCGGTGCGCAGGAGCAGGTGGAGTGCGGCGAAGGGCAGCGTGGCCTCGGACTCGACACCGACGCCACGCACGACGCGTATGCCCTCCGCCCGCTCGGCGGCATGCCTCAGGAGCGCGGACTTGCCGATCCCCGCCGGGCCTCGGACGACCAGGGTTCCGCTCCGGCCGGCCCGGGCCTCCGCCAGGAGCCGCTCGATCCGCGCCTGCTCGCCGGCTCGTCCGTACAACACGTCCGGAACCTACCGTCACCGTGACTGATTCGGCCCGGCGCGTTCCTCCGTAGCTTCGTGATCAACGGCACGTCAGCACTATGAAGGGACCGCCGAGATGGCCACCATCGCCAGCACCGTCCAGCCCGCCGCCGACGCCAGGCTGCTCCGCTTCGCCCTGAAGCAGGATGCGATGGGCTCCGGCGCCATCGGAGTCGTCTGCGTCCTCGCCGCGGCGATCTTCGGTGAGCTGTTCGGCCTGCCCGCCGCCTTCCTCTACCCGATCGGGGCGTTCCTGGTCGCCTGGGCCGCCGCCCTGTTCTTCCTCGCCGCACGACCGACGGTGAGCAGGGCCGCGGTGGTCGCCGTGATGGCGGTCAACGCCGCCTGGGTGGTCGGGAGCGCCGAACTGCTCATCGCCGGTTGGTTTCCGTTGACCGGCCTCGGCACCGCGCTGGTGGTCGCGCAGGCGGTCGTGGTCGCCGGCTTCACCGGCCTGCAGTTCGCCGGTCTTCGCAAGGCGGGTTGAACTCCGTGCGATCCGTCGGCGCCCGTCCCGGCCGGGACGGCCAGATCGGTGCGGGCGAGCACCTCGGAAGTGGCGGTGAGGTCGCCCTT
>NZ_JBEYER010000137.1:0-15006 GCF_040634005.1 Micromonospora sp. NPDC007271 | reverse complement strand
GGGTCGGCCGCGGCGGCTTCGTACCGGTGGGATCTTGTCGATCAGCGGGAGCAGTAAGGGCGGGGGCCTACTCAAGAGAGGGAACCAGGGCGTTCACGAGGTCGGCAGGAAACGGGTGCGGCGTCGGTGCTGGGCTCCTTCGGCCGTCGACCGGGATCCAGGCATCCCCAACAGCGCCGACTTCAACGGAGTCCGCCCTCACCGCCGTCTTCCATGGGATCAACAACTCGCCGCTGGGTGATGGGGGGTTATCCCCCGGCACGAAATTGGGTGATAGCTCCCTTCTACCGGACCACGTGGCGCTCATAGCGTGAGGCCGATGAAAGGCAGCCGCAGGCGAGCCCTGGTTTCCCTAGGAGTCACTCATGGTGTGGAGAGTCCGCAAAGCCCTGTTCGCTTCGTTGATTGTCGGCTGTCTCACGGTCGCGTCCGCAGCGCCATCTTCCGCCTCGCGAAACGTTGCACCGCAGGCCCAGCCGGGGGCTGACGGGCTGACTCGGCTGACACTGCCGGTGCCGACCGGTCCGTATCCGGTGGGTACGGTCGACCTGCACCTGATCGACCGCTCCCGCGCCAATCCCTGGACGGCTACCCCGGCCTACCGCGAGCTGATGGTCAGCCTCTGGTACCCAGCCGGAGACGTGGGCCGCTTCCCGCGGGCGCCCCACATGTTGCCCGGCGCGGCGGCCCACTTCGGCAGCGCCGCCGGCTCTGGTTCCAGCCTGTACGGCATACCAGCGGAGTCGGTGGACTTTGCCGCGACCCGGAGCAGCGGCCACCAGGGCGCGCCGGTGGCGCGGCACAAGCGCCCGTATCCGGTGGTGTTGTACTCGTCCGGTGCCGGCGACCCACGGACCTGGGGAACCACAGTGGTACAGGACCTGGCCAGTCGTGGGTACGTGGTGGTAACCATCGATCACACCTATGACTCGTCCGAGGTGGAGTTCCCAGACGGCCGCATCGTTGGCGGCCTGTTGGCGCAGCTGTTTCAGCAAGCTCAGCAGCCCGACGACTTCCAGACGCTGGCGGCCAGAATATTCGACGCGCGGGTCGCGGACACCCGCTTCGTGCTTGATCAGCTCGCGGCTCTCGACCGGGGCACGAACCCGGACGCGGCGGGCAGGCCGCTTCCCGGGGGCGTCGCCGGTGCCCTGGATCTTCGCCGGACGGGCATGTTCGGCGTCTCCGCGGGCGGGCTGACTGCCTTCCGGGCCATGGACGAGGACGCACGCATCAAGGCCGCGATCGATATCGGCGGCAGCATCGAGTCGCCGATCATCCCGAACCCCATCCAGCTGTGGCCAGTAGCGCAGCACGGCCTGGACCAGCCGTTCATGTTCATGGGAGACCCCGGCACCGACCACCACCAGATGCCGTCCTGGAAGATGTTGTGGGACAACAGCAGCGGCTGGCACGTCGACCTGCATCTCAACGGCGCGAAGGGCGAGGACTCCTACAAGGACGCCGTACCGTTGATCCCACAGATCGCCCGGCAGCTCGGCCTCCCCGACAGCTTCGTCACCCAAGCCATCGGTAGTGTCGATCCGACGACGGCCGTCCACACTGAAGAGACCTTCGTCGCCGCCTTCTTCGACAGGTGGCTGCGGGGCCGGGACGGTCACGTGCTGGACGGACCGTCCCCACGCTTCGCCGACGTCACCTTCGTTCCCTAACGCACGAGCGGAGTCCGCCGGCTAGCAGCCATTACCGGGTGGCTGCTAGCCGGCCGAGTACTCCATGACATCAACCGATGTGCTCCTAGCCATCCCCCGCCGGTGGATCTCGGCCAGGTACTGGACGGTTTCGTCGCCGGACCGGCCACTCGATGAGCTGAATGACCGGCATACAGTTCCGACCGAGTCTGATCGATGAGTACGTCGCGACCACGGCGCGGTGTTCGGCGGCCGGGCCGGCTGGGGCGTCATCTCGCGCGCCCACCCCTACGGCGTCGCCTGGCAGGGATCGCTCTTCGTCCTCTCCCACCACCCCGTAGGACGCCACACCCGCCAGTGGAGTCATCGTTCTGCTACGACCAGCCGTACCCCGATCCGACACCGCCTCCCATATTTCCGTCCAGGATTTCCTCGTATGTCTGCTTTACCAACGCGATCCGCGCCGCGTCCAAGCCGTCGCCGTCCACTTGACCGGCCTGCAGATCGCCCCATCGTCAGGCAAGGAAACGGCACCGCGTGACGTCAGCCGCTGACGTGGCGCAGGACGGCCAGGACCCGGCGGTTGTCGCCGTCCGAGGACGGCAGACCGAGTTTCGCGAAGATGTTCGCCACGTGCTTCTCCACCACTCCGGGGGTGATGACGAGCGCCGCCGCGATCCCGGCGTTGGACCGGCCCTCGGCCATCAGCGAGAGCACCTCACGCTCCCGCGGGGTCAATGACGTCAGCCCGGCCCTGTCCCGCCCGGCCCGCATCAGGTGGCCGACCACCTCCGGATCCAGCGCGGTGCCGCCGGACGCCACCCGGGTCAGCGCGTCCACGAAGTCGGCGACGTCGGCGACGCGGTCCTTGAGCAGATACCCGACCCCGGTGGGCCGGTCGGCAAGCAGGCGGGTCGCGTAGCGGGTCTCCACGTACTGCGAGAACACCAGCACACCGACGCCGGGATGGTCGCGTCGGATGTCGATCGCGGCGCGCAGCCCCTCGTCGGTGTGTGTCGGCGGCATCCGGATGTCGACGACGGCCACGTCCGGCACGAAGGCGGCGACCGCGGACCGCAACGTGTCCGCGTCGGCCACCGCAGCGCACACCTGGAAACCGCGGTCGGTGAGCAGCCGGGCCAACCCTTCGCGCATCATCGCGGCATCCTCCGCGATCACCACCCGCATGCCGTCGCCTCCGTTCACACGTGTGTGGGCAGCTCGATCTCGACCCGGGTCGGACCGCCGGCCGGGCTGTGCACGCGCATCAGGCCGTCCACGACGGCGATGCGGCGGGCCAGGCCGGTCAGGCCGGGGCCGTCCGGGTTCGCCCCGCCGGCGCCGTCGTCGGTGACGGTCAGCGTCAGGCGCTCGCCGGATCGCATGACGCCGAGCCCGACGCGGGTCGCGCGGCTGTGCTTGGCCGCGTTCGCGAGCAACTCGGCGGCGCAGAAATAGGCGATGGTCTCGATCGCGGGCGCTGGACGGTCGGGCAGCTCGACGGTCACGGCGACCGGGACGGCGCTGCTCGTGGCGAGCGTTGCCAACGCGTCGCCGAGACCGTTGTCGAGCACCGGCGGGTGGATCCCGCGCACCAGGTCGCGCAGGTCGGCGAGGGCGTCCTTCGCACCGCGGTGGGCGAGCGTGACTAGTTCGCGGGCCTGCGCAAGGTCGGGCGGCGCGCCGTCGGTGCCGAGCTTCTCGGTCGCCATGCCAAGGTTCATCGCCAGCGTGGCCAGCCGGATCTGCGCGCCGTCATGCAGGTCCCGTTCCAGCCGGCGCATCATCGTGGCCGCGTCGTCGATCGCGCGGGCCCGGCTGACCTGAAGTTCGCGTACCCGCTCGGCGAGCCGGCGCGGGCCGAGCAGCCGCCGCATCGCGGCAACGTCCGCCGCCGTGCCGGCACGCATCAACCACGGCGCGGCCAGCAGCATGGCGAGACCGGCCGCGGCGATGAGGAACGTGCCAGCGAACGTCCGCGCACCGAGGGGGCCGAACGGTGTCAGCGCCCACACCGGCCCCAGCTGAGTGCCGGGCGGATGGTTGCGGAACAGCGGCCACCACAGCGGGTAGCTGAGATTGACCGGACCGAACACGTAACAGAACACGCCGTAGCCCTGGGGGATAGCCAGTGGCACCTTGAGCAGGCCGTACCCGACGGCCCGCCAGCCCGGCCCGTCAGCGACCAGCGCGCCGACCTGCTTCGAGGACCGGGGCGGCGGGGCGTCCACGTGCACGTCGAGCAACCGGTCCGCGAGCCGGCGGTGCACGGTCCCCATCGCGCGCCCGGTCGGGGCGGCCAGCACGACCAGGAGCGCGACGGTGAGCGGGAACAGCACCAGGAACAGCGGCGCGACGGCCGGGACGGGCTCACGGGACATGGCACCGGTCGCCCAGAGGATGAGGACGCCCAGGGCCGGCACGAGCGCCGGTACGGCCAGGACCGCGGCTGCGCTGACCACACCGACCACGCAGAACACGGCCTGGCGCAGAGCCAGCGTGGTGAACGGAGCGCGCAGCGCGGTCATCGGCCCATTGTCGCCGGTCACGCGTCGCGGAAGCGGAGCAGAACGCCACCACACAGGATCGCCACCGCCGCGTACCCGCACATCAGCAGCACGCTGACCCACCCGGCGAACAGCCCGGGTATCGGCGAGGTCACCGCGACCGAGTTGAGCAGCATCAGCAACGGCACGAAGCGTCCGACGGCGATGCCGCTCTCACCGAAGAGGCCGACCACGATCATCGGGACGAACATCAGGCCGAACAGCGTGCCGATCGCGGCACCCGAGTGCCGCACCACCGCCCCGATGCCGACCCCGATCAGCGCGGTGGCGCCCAGATAGCCGCCGGTCAGCAGGACCGCGCGCAAGATCGCCGGGTCCCCGAGGGAAGCGGCCGGGATGGCGGTGCCGCGGATCGCGAGCTGCCCGCCCAGATAGCCGGCGAAGCTCGCGAGCAGGCCGATGGCGAGAGCCGCGCCACCGCATACCGCGGCCTTCGCCGCCAGAACGGTCCGACGCCGCGGTACGGCGGCGAACGTCGAGCGGATCATGCCGCTGCCGTACTCGCCGGTCACCATCAGGACGCCGAGCGCGCCGAGCAGGAGTTGGGCCAGGATGGCCCCGCCGAGGCTGTTGTTCAGGATCTGGGCGGCGGTAGCGACCGGGGTGTGTGATCGGTAACCGAGTCCCACCCCGGCCCCGGCCGCAGCCATCGAGACCACCGTCGCGGTCATCAGCCACCACGTCGACCGGACGCTGCACAGCTTGATCCACTCCATCCGGGCCACGTGCCGGAATCCGTAGCCGTTCATGACACTTCCGTTCCGCGGTAGTCGGTGGCCTGCGAGGTGAGCCGGAAGAACGCGTCCTCCAGCTTGTCGTGGCCGGCCGCGAGCTCGGCGACGGTGGTCTCGGCCAGCAGCCGGCCCCGGCCGATGACCACGAGCCGGTCCGCGGTCAGTGCCATCTCGGCGATCAGGTGGCTGGACACGAACACCGTCCGGCCTTCGGCGGCGAGTCCGCGCAGCAGGTCCCGGATCCAGCGGATACCCTCCGGGTCCAGCCCGTTGACCGGCTCGTCGAGCAGGAGGACGTCCGGGTCGCCGAGCAGCGCCACCGCGACGCCGAGCCGCTGGCGCATGCCGAGAGAGTAGGTACCGGCGCGCCGCGTCGCCGCGTCGGACAGACCGACGACGCGTAGCACCTGCTCGACCCGGGAACGGGGAATGTCGTTGCTCGCGGCCAGCGCGGCCAGGTGCGCACGGGCGCTGCGGCCGGGATGGAACGCCCCGGCGTCGAGCAGCGCGCCGACGGTCTTCAACGGCCAGTCCAGGTCCGCGTACCGGACGCCGCCGACCAGGGCCTGGCCGTGGTCCGGGGCATCCAGACCCAGGATCATCCGCATCGTCGTCGACTTGCCGGACCCGTTCGGGCCGAGGAAACCGGTCACCACACCCGGCTGGACCCGGACGCTCAGCCCGTCCACGGCGACCCGGCCCCCGTAGCGTTTGGTCAACTCGCGTAGTTCAATCACAGGATCGACGCTAGGCAACGCCGCCGACGGTCAGAAGCCGGAAACCACCCGACTCCGCCCGGTGGTTTCCCCCCATCGGACCGACGCGGGGAGGGGGCGCTCCGGTCGGCGGCCGCGCAGCAGGGCGGTCAGCTCGGCTAGGCGCTTGGTTGGACGTTTGCAATACGTTCAGCAAATCGATCGGGTCAGGTCGTCTGCACTCCTTAGGTTCGCCGTCGAAGGAAGTTGGAGTTGGCAACTGTTTGTGCCTGCTCGCGGCCGGATGGGACGAGACCCCGATGCAACCAGCTGCTGCCGTTCGTGCGCGCGGCATCACCAAGACCTTCGGCGACGTCATCGCCCTCGACGGGGTCGATCTCGACCTCCCCGAGGGGCAGATCCACGGGCTCGTCGGGCCCAACGGCGCCGGCAAGACCACTCTCCTGGGCATGCTGCTGGGCCTGGCGGTGGCCGACGGCGGCTCACTGGAGATCCTCGGCTCACCGGTCGGGCGCATCCTGTCGGTGCCCGGCGGCGTCACGGGCTTCGTGGACGGCCCCGGTCTGTATCCCGAGCTGACGGCGCGCCAGAACCTTGCGGCCCTGGTCTCCCTGCGGAGCGGCGCCGGCCGCTCCGCCGACGTCGACGAGATGCTCGACCGGGTCGGGCTCACCGAGGTGGCGGGTGACAGCGTCCGCGGCTTCTCGCTCGGCATGCGGCAGCGCCTCGGGCTGGCCGCCGCCCTGCTCGGCGAGCCGCGTCTGCTGGTCCTCGACGAGCCGGCCAACGGCCTCGACCCCGCCGGCAAGCGACAGGTCCACCAGGTCCTCACCGACCTCGCCGAGGCCGGCGGCACCGTGGTCCTCTCCAGCCACCGCATGGACGACCTCGCGGCGCTCTGTGACGACGTCACCCTGCTGTCCACCGGCCGGGTCGTCTTCTCGGGCCCGGTGCACAAGCTGGCCAGGGAGAGCGGCGAGCTCGACTACCGGCTCGTCACGACCGACGCCGACGGCGCACGCCGGCTCGCCGACGACATCCCGGGCCTGAGCCAGGTCGCGGGCCGGAAGTCGCAGTCGCAGTACGACGACCAGTCGGTCGTCGTGCGGGGCCCGGAGCCGGCCCTCGACGACCTGGTCGCCCGGCTCGTCGGCGCAGGCATCGCGATCCGCGAGCTCGGCCCCGTCGTGCCCCCTCTGGAGGCCGCTTTCCTGGCGCTCACCGGCGCCGACACCGACCCCGGCCCAGACGCCGACATCAGCCCGGCCTCCACCCCCGGCCTCCAGGAGACCTCCCGATGACCGCGGCCATCGTCGATGCCCCCGTCCGCACGCAGCCACAGCCCGTGGCGTTGAGCCGCTGCTACACGTTCGAGCTGGTCAAGCTGGTCTCGCAGTGGCGGGTCCGGCTGGTCTTCCTGGCGTGCCTGCTCGCCCCGGCCATCTACACGGCGGTGATCAGCCAGCAGACCTCCCTTCCCGCCGACGCGGTCTACGGCCGCTGGATGAACCAGTCCGGCTGGGCGGGCTCCCTGGTCATCCTCGACGTCATGGGCACGTTGGTGCTGCCCCTGCTCACCTGTCTCGTGGCCGGTGACGTCTTCGCCGTCGAGGACCGGCTCGGCACGTGGCGGCACCTGATGGTCGCGGTGCGCTCGCCGCGCCGGATCTTCGTGTCCAAGGCGATGGCCGCGCTCACCGTCACCCTGGCGCTTCTCGCCGCACTCCTCGTGTCGTCGCTGGCCGGCGGCCTGCTGGCGCTCGGCTCCCAGCCGATGCCGGGACTGGACGGGCACATAATGGACTCCGGTGAGCTCATCCGGACGGTCCTCCTCGGCTGGCTGACCATCGTCCCGCCCACGCTCGCCTTCTCCGCGGTCGGCCTGTTCGGGTCGGTCGCGCTGGGGCGCTCCCCGCTGGGCCTACTGATGCCGGTGGTCATCGCGCTCATCCTCGAAGGTGTCCAGCTGATGCCGGTCCCGGTGGCGCTCCGGGTGGCGACGCCGATGAACGCCTTCATTACCCACCGCGGCTTCTTCACGGCCCCAGGTCAGCTCGGGTCGCTGTGGATCGGGCTCGCCGTCAGTCTGGCCTGGACGGCCCTGGCCACGTACCTCGCCTACCGGCTCTTCGTGCGTCGCGACTTCACCGACCTGGCCTACGACGGCATGGGCCGCCGCTTCCTGGTCGCGGGTCTGGCCCCGCTGGCGGGCCTGGTCGCGGTCACGACCGTGGTCGTCGCCGTGACCACGGGTGCCAACGGCACGGGCATCGAGCGGCCCAAGCTCGAGGCCTCGCTGGCGACGTCGTTCTCGCACCTGTACGTCCTGCAGACCGAGCAGCTCAACCGGCGGGCGGTCACCGAGGAGCAGCTCCACGCCACGGCCAAGTGCGACAAGGCCGGGGAGCGCGTCGAGGACCACGGTCCGGGCGCCGACTGGCGTTGCGTCGTGACGTGGACCCTCCCTGGTGCGACCGCGACCGGCAACGCGATCTATCAGCTCGATGTGACCGCGGACGGACGGTACGTCGCCGACGGCGACGGGCCGAAGGAGGTCAACGGGTTCTTCCAGGTCGCCACCCCCCTGGGCGACCGACCGAACCCGCTGTGGCAGTTCGACGGAGTCGTCGACCTGCTGGCAACAACAAAGTGAAGGGAAACCAGATGAATGTAAGGCGCAACCGCGTCGTGAAGCGGCCTCGTCGTCGCCTCCTGCGCTCGTTGCCCACCGGCCTCGTGGCCGGCGGCGTGGCCCTCGCGGTCACGGTCACGGGTGGTGTTGCCTACGGTTCCACCATGGGTTTCGGTGAGAATCTGGTCGGCGAGGAGTACACCGACGGTCTGCAGATCTCCTCCAACCAGATCATCAAGCCGCTCGGCGAGCGGCTCGTGACCAACTACGGCAAGTTCATGGGCTCCACGATCAGCCCCGACGGCCGTTTCCTGGCCGCGACCGCCAACGACCGGTCGATCTCGCTGCAGATCTTCGACCTGGAGACCTACCAGCTGATCTTCCGCGCGGGCACCGCCTCAGGTGCCAACCTGCGTCCGTCCGACAACACCGTCGGCCAGGAGAGCCCCCTCTACTCCCCCGACGGCAAGTTCCTCTTCATGCCGAACGCGACCGGCATCACCCGGTTCCCGGTCAACGCCGACGGCACCCTGGCGGCCGGCACCAAGATCGCCATCCCCAACCTGACCGGCCCCACCCGTCAGGCGCTCACCGCCGGCATGACGTTCTCGCCCGACGGCAGCACGCTGTACGCCGCCGTCAACGGCCAGAACACCGTCGTCGCGATCGACCCGGTTGCCGGCACCATCAAGGCGACGTACCCCGTCGGCATCGCGCCGCGTCAGCTGAAGTTCGTCGGCACCAAGCTCTACGTCAGCGACGAGGGTGGCCGCCTGGCTCAGCCGGGTGAGGACACCATCAAGTCCTACGGCACCAATGTCCCGGCGGACCCGGTGCTCGGCACCTCGACCACCGGTGTCCTCAGCGTCATCGACACGGCCAACGTGGCGGCGCCCATCGGCCAGATCGAGGTCGGTCTCCACCCGACCGACATGCACCTCGAGGGCAGCGCGCTCTACGTGGCCAACACCAACGACGACACCATCTCGGTGGTCGACACCAGCGTGGACAAGGTCGTCCAGACGATCGAGACCAAGCCCTGGCAGAGCTCGACGGTCGGCTACGAGCCCGACGCGATCGCCGTGCACAACGGCCGTCTGCTGGTCAGCCTCGGCCGCGTCAACGCGATCGCCGTCTACAAGCTCGGCGAGAGCGCGCTCGACCCGGTCAGCTACGTCGGCCTCGTCCCGACCGACTACTACCCCGAGGACGTCTTCTCGGTCGGCGACCAGATCGTCGTGGCCAACCGTCGCGGCATCGACGCCCGGGGCCCGGCCATCACCTACAACCAGGGCTTCGGCACCACGCCGGCGACCGGCCACGGCACCCACGCCACGACCGCCTCGCTGACCCGCTTCACCCTCCCCTCCGACAGCGAGATCAGGGGTACCTACACCCGGCAGGTCTTCGCCCAGAACGGCTGGGGCGGCGCGGACAGCGACGTCAAGCGAGCCGTCCCGGGCAGCAAGGTAGCGCCCCTCCCCGTGCCCCGGCGCATCGGTGACCCCTCGCCGATCAAGCACGTCTTCATGCTGGTCAAGGAGAACCGCACCTACGACCAGGTCCACGGCGACATGCCCGAGGGCAACGGCGACGCCTCGCTGGCCCAGTTCGGCGAGCAGGTCACGCCCAACATCCACGCGCTCTCGCGCCAGTTCGGTCTCTACGACAACACCTACGACGTCGGCACGAACTCCGCCGAGGGTCACAACTGGCTGATGCAGGGTGACAACCCGGAGTACACCGAGTCCAGCGCGGGTGAGTACGTCCGCAGCTACGACACCCAGGAGGACGTGCTGGGCCACCAGCGCTCGGGCTTCCTGTGGACCGCCGTCATGGCCGCCGGCCACTCCGCCAAGAACTTCGGCGAGTTCGTCTACTCATCCAGCGGCAAGCCGGCCGGCTCGACCTGGCAGCAGTACTACTGCGCCTACCAGTCCGTCGAGGCCGGCGGCGACCCGGCGCAGCTGACCAGCCCCGCACTCAAGGGCGACTACGGCTCCCCGATCCCGTCGCTCAACGACATCACCGTCCCGGAGGCACCGCCGTTCGACATGCAGATCCCGGACCTGTACCGGTACCAGATCTGGAAGCAGGACTTCGAGAAGAACGGTCCGGCCGACTTCAACATGGTGTGGCTCTCCGACGACCACACCGGTGGTCCGGTCTCGCAGCGGTCGAACGTCGCCGGTGGCGACCTGGCCCTGGGCAAGATCGTCGAGACGATCTCGCACAGCCCGTACTGGAAGGACTCCGCGATCTTCGTGGTCGAGGACGACAGCCAGGCCGGCCCTGACCACGTCGACGGCCACCGGGCCCCGATCCAGGTCATCAGCCCGTACGCCGTCCACGGCAAGACGGTCTCGACCTACTACTCCCAGATCAACATGGTCCGCACCATCGAGCAGATCCTGGGTGCGGAGCCGCTCAACCAGAAGGTCGCCGCGGCCACCCCGATGTACGGCGCCTTCACGCCCAAGGCCGACCTCACGCCGTACACTGCGAAGGCGAACAACATCTCGCTGACCGAGAACATCAAGACCGCGCCCGCGTGCGGCCTCGACACGCCGACCGGCGCCAACGCGGCCGCCCTCCAGGGCCCGGTGCCGGCGAGCTTCGTCTCCTACTCGGAGGTGTGGGACAAGTGGGCCTCGAAGCAGCGCCTCACCGGCAAGTGGGCGCAGGCCGACTACGCGAACCCGGAGCTGATGAACCGGTACACGTGGTACGGCGCCCACAACTGGGACCTGCCCTACCCGGGTGACGCGAAGATCTACCTGCCGAAGGACGTGCCGGGCGCAGCCCTGCCCGGCACCGACGTCGACTGATGTCGCGTCACTGACGGATCCCATGACGGAGATTCAGGCGGCTCACCGGGAGATCCCCGGTGGGCCGCCGTTCCGCACGCCGGCGCCGCCCCCCGGCCGGCCGGTCGAGCTCGCGCTGGTGCCGGACCCACGGTGCTCCGCCCGCCCGGGTCGCCCGTTCAGCCAGCGCACCGTGTTCACCGCGCTGGGTTGGGTGCAGCTGGTCGCCGGCGCGCTGTTGTTCCCCCTCCCCGGGCCGGGCCTGCTCCTGCTCGCGCTGGGGATGGCGACGCTGGCCAAGCACCGCCCCTGGGCGGCCGAGCGCGTGCACAGCTTCAAGCGCCGTGCGCTGGTGAAGGTGGCCCATGGCGTGCGGACGCTGGCCAGAGCGGTCTGCTTGTTCGTGATCACCCTGGCAAACACGCTGGCGGGCTTGCCGTGGGTGTGGTCGCCGAAGCAGCCGCGATGGTGGGCGCTGCCCTCGTGGACCTGGCTGCCCGGGGCTTCTGGGCCGGGGTCAGCCACATTGGTCTCCGGGGTGGTGCCCCTGGCGCTCGTGGTCTACGGCTGGCGATGCTTCCACGGTCACCCCGACCGGGTCGCCGCCCTATAGAGCGCGAAGGGCATGTGTCCCAAGGTGGGCTGGTTTCCCAATCGCCAGCGACCATGATCGCTGCTTTGTCGTCTCCAGCCGAGAGTCTCGCTCTCGGAAGGTGACGCACCAATGCCTGTCTTAAGGCCGCCCGGCGGCGCGCCACCCCTACGAACTCAAGTGGCTGACCACGCATACGCTAAGGCATCCTAGGAGGGTGCGACTCCGGGGCGGCGCCGATCGCCCGGCACAGAACCGCGGCCTGGCTTGCGGCATCGGGCGGCGCGATGCGGAGCCGCTCCCCATCGCGCCGCCCGAGGCTACGCGCCCTGGCCGTCCTGCAACGAGGGGCGGGCATACTGCTGGCATGCGTGACGGCCTGCATGGACCGAACGTCATCACCGCCGGGGAGTCTGTCCTGCTTCTCGTGGCGGTCAGCGGCGGTGAGGCCGTGCACCTCGCCCGCCGGCACGAACCGACGGGGCCGGGCCGCGGTGCCGTACCTGAGCACTACCTTACGGGCGGAGGCAGCGAGCGGGAGGCAGTCCAGCGGCGGTATGACGTCGAGGCGCTGCGGGAGCCGATCTGGGAGCACACGACGATGTGCGGCCGGGTGTGGGCTTTGATGGTCGGCGGTGACGGCGGGACGCTGAGCAGGTATCGGGAGGCGGCGTTCGCGCCGACGTGCCGACGGTGTCTGACGCTGCTCACCTGGGCCGCCGCGATCGCCGCCCGCGCTGCCAGAGTTCGACGCCCTCATCGCCCCGTACGCCCGTACCGCCGGCCCCACCAACGAGGACGCGTTGGAGTGCCTCCGGCAGGCAGCCCAAAACTCGGTCAAGCCACCACAGCCCTGCGTCAGTTCCGGCAGGTGCCGACCCGCGTACGCGCATCCAGCGACGCTTCCCCGCCATCCTCGACCTACGCCCGCAACATCGGCACGCTGCTGCTCTCCAGAGGTAAGCCACGGAGGCCGCAAACGAGCGGAGCGTGCCCGATAGCGTGCCGGCGGCCTGGGCGGGCCACTCGGACGGCGGCACGCTGGCCAAATGGGTCTACGTCCACATGCCCGACGATCGGCGCGTGGAGTGTGGACGAGGCGTTGAGCAACGTATTAGGAAACCGTTGCTCTATCCCCTGAGCTACGAGGGCGCGAGCGCTCAGTCTAGCGACCTGCACGGTGACCCGGGATGGCAGGGAGTGGCCCGCGTTGACTCGGGTTGATTGACCCATGCGAGGGGGCGATGACCACACGTGGATCACACGGATCGCGCCGGCGACGGGGATCCTGAGCCGCGGTGACCCGGAGTGGCACGGGTTGACCCACGACGGCATCCGTTGGAGAGCACACAACTCGCACATCGTCAAGATCAGCCGTCGCTGCTTGCGCTCTCGGAGAGGGCCAACAACCCGGCACTCGGGGCCCTCAGCGTTGACGGACGAGGAGACGCGTGATCAACCAGAGCATCTGATCCGTAGCCTCGGCGGCCCCGTCCAGAACCGTCCGCATCCGGCTCGGGCACCTGGTTCTACGGCTACCGCCGTCCTCGTCCGTCGCTGGGCGTCCAGGGCCGTTGCTAACCTGGGCGATTCATGATGATCGTCAAGATGCGTCGTTGGCCGGCGTGTAGATAAGCGGAAGTGCCTCTGCTGCAGGGGAAACTTGTGATTGCGACATCTACAGGTTTCTCTGCGAGGGAGGCACTTCCGAGGTGCAGTCTACGGCGTGGTCGAGGGATCTGCGGGTGACCGCGGACGGTGCCGGTGTGGTGTCGCACGCCGGGTCGGTGTTGCTGCCGATGCTGGCCGATCGGGCCGGGCTGACCGGGGCGTTGTCGGCCGCCTTGGCGCGGCGGGGCCGGTGGCCGTTGCACGACCGTGGTCGGGTGCTGGTCGATCTCGCCGTGCTGATCGCCGACGGCGGGCAGGCGATCGCCGATATCGACGTGCTGCGCCACCAGGGCGAGGTGTTCGGGTCGGTGGCCTCGGACACCACGGTGTGGCGGATGCTGGACGAGCTTGGTCCGGTGCAGCTGCGCCGGATCGCCGCCGCCCGGGCAAAGGTCCGGGCTCGGCTCTGGCAGCTGTTCGGCGGCCCACCGGCGGCCAAGGCGGCCGGCCGGGAGATCGGCGCCGGGGTGGTGGTGCTGGACATCGACTCCACCATCGTGATCGCGCACAGCGACAAGGACGGCGCCGCGCCGACGTACAAACACAGCTTCGGCTTCCACCCGATGCTGGTGACCTGCGACAACACCGGTGAAATGCTGACGGTCACGCTGCGGCCGGGCAACGCCGGCGCGAACACCGCCGCCGACCACCTCGACGTGCTCACCGACGCGGTCGCGCAGATCCCCGCCGCGCACCGGCGGCGGCTGCTCATCCGCGCCGACAGCGCTGCCGCCACGCATGCCGTGCTGAACTGGCTGGCAGGGCTGAACAGCCCGCGCCGACGGGTGGAGTACTCGATCGGCTGGTCGATCGGCGAGCCCGAACGCGCCGCGATCGCCGCCCTGCCCGCCACGGCCTGGTCGCCGGCGCTGGACGCCGACGGTGGCGTGCGCGAGGGCGCGCAGGTGGCCGAGCTGACCGGGCTGTTGGCCCTGGCCGGCTGGCCGACCGGGATGCGCGTCATCGTCCGCCGGGAACGCCCGCACCCCGGCGCTCAACTGTCGCTGTTCGAAGAGCGTGACGGCTGGCGCTACACCGCGTTCGTCACCAACACCCCCGCCGGCGCCCTGCAGTGGCTGGAGGCCCGGCACCGCGCTCACGCCCGCGTCGAGGACCGGATCCGCTGCGCGAAGGACACCGGCCTGGGTCGGCTCCCGTCACGCGAGTTCGCCATCAACGCCGCCTGGTGCACCGCGGCCGCTATCGCCGCCGACCTGATCGCCTGGCTGCAGATCCACGCCCTCGACGGCGACCTCGCCCGCGCCGAACCGAAACGGCTGCGCTACCGGATCCTGCACACCAGCGCCCGGCTGATCCGCGGGCAACGACGCCGCTGGCTCCGCATCCCCGCCACCTGGCCCTGGGCCACCCAAATCACCACCGCGTTCACCCGGATCGCGGCCATCCCCGCACCCGGCTGACCCCGCTCAGCCCCTATCCGACCGACCGGAGGACCCAGGAGACCACGCCCACCGCCGCGACAGACGGCCCACCACCATGCCCACCCGACACCACACATCGACCAAAGGCGATCACCGCGGCCGGGCCGACCAGACAGACGTCACGGGCGAATCATCGAGGCTAATGAGAGTTACCGGGTCGGTTGCGGCAGACTCGGCTCCGGTAGCCGCTGGC